>NZ_CAWNWX010000082.1:0-25544 GCF_963878195.1 Aeromonas sp. HMWF016 | reverse complement strand
CCTGCTGGATCACCGATTTGGGCACCCCCGCCAGTGCGGCGACTTGCAGGCCGTAGGAGCGGCTGGCCGCGCCTTCTTGTACCGCGTGCATAAAGGCGATGGTGTCGCCGTGCTCGACCGCATCGAGGTGGACGTTGGCCAGCCCGCTCATCAGCTCCGGCAAGCGGGTCAGCTCGAAGTAGTGGGTGGCGAACAGGGTGTAGGCGCCGATCTTGCTCGCCAGTTGCTCGGCACAGGCCCACGCCAGCGAGAGGCCGTCGTAGGTGCTGGTGCCGCGGCCAATCTCGTCCATCAGCACCAGACTGCGGGCGGTGGCGTTGTTGAGGATGTTGGCGGTCTCGGTCATCTCCACCATAAAGGTGGAGCGGCCGGAGGCGAGATCGTCCGACGCCCCGATGCGGGTAAAGATGCGGTCGATGGGGCCGATGCGGGCGCTGTCGGCGGGCACGAAGGCGCCGATATGGGCCAGCAGCACGATCAGCGCGGTCTGGCGCATGTAGGTCGATTTACCGCCCATGTTGGGGCCGGTGATGATCAGCATCCGCCGCTCCCGGTCGAGGTGGATCGGGTTGGCGATAAAGGGGTCGGTCATCACCTGCTCCACCACCGGATGGCGGCCCGCTTCGATGATGATCTGATCTTCGTCGATGAGGGTCGGGCAGCGATAGTCGAGGGTCTCGGCCCGCTCCGCCAGGTTGGCCAGCACGTCCAGCTCCGCCAGTGCGGCCGCGGACTCCTGCAGATCGCCCAGATGCGGCAGCAGGGCATCGAGCAGCTCTTCGTAGAGGCGCTTCTCCAGCGCCAGTGCCTGAGCCTGAGCGGTGAGCACCCGATCCTCGTACTTTTTCAGTTCGTCGATGATGTAGCGTTCGTTGTTCTTGAGGGTCTGGCGGCGGATGTAGTGGGCCGGCACCAGATGGCTGTTGGCGCGGCTCACCTCGATATAGAAGCCGTGCACCTTGTTGTAACCCACCTTGAGGGTGTTGATGCCGGTCAGCAGCTTCTCGCGCTCCTCGATGCGGGCGAGGCTGGCGGTGGCGCCGTTGGCCAGATCCCGCAGCTCGTCCAGCTCGGCGTTGAACCCTTCACGAATGACGCCGCCATCGCGGATCAACACAGGCGGCACCTCCATCACGGCGCGCTCCAGCAGGTCGAGCAACTCGGGGAAGGTGCTGGCTCGCTCGCGCAGCTGCTGCACCGCCTCATGCTCGCTCTCCGCCAGCAGGCGCTGCAGCTCCGGCAGCTGGGCGAAGGCTTGCCGCAGCCGGGTGAGATCGCGCGGACGGGCCGAGCGCAGGGCGAGGCGCGCCAGTACCCGCTCCACGTCGCCGACCTGACGCAGCAGGCCCCCCAGCTCGTCATAGAGGTTCTGTTCGATCAGCTCCTTGATGGTGCTCTGGCGGCCTTTGAGGATCACCCGATCGCGGATCGGCTGGTGGATCCAGCGCTTGAGCAGGCGGCTGCCCATCGGCGTGGCGGTGCAGTCCAGCACGGCGGAGAGGGTGTTGTCGTGACCGCCGGCCAGATTCTGGGTCAGCTCCAGATTGCGGCGGGTGGCGGCATCCATGATGACCGCATGATCGGGCTGCTCAAGGCGCACGCTGCGAATGTGGGGCAGGGCGGTGCGCTGGGTGTCCTTGACGTACTGCATCAGACAGCCAGCGGCGCACAGGGCGGTCTCGCTCTGTTCGACGCCAAAGCCCACCAGATCCTGGGTGCCGAACTGCTGGCACAAGAGCTTGCGGGCGGTGCCGAGTTCGAACTCCCACTCCGGGCGGCGGCGCAGGCCGCGACGACCCTCGACGTGGTGCAGGAAGGCGAACGATTCGGGGTAGAGCAGCTCCGCCGGATTGGTGCGCTGCAGCTCCGCCAGCAGGGTCTCTTCTTTATCGAACTGATTGATGAAGAAGCGGCCGGAGCCGATGTCCATGGTGCCGTAGCCGAAGCGGCGGCCATCGTGGTAGACGGCGGCGATCAGGTTGTCCTGCCGCTCGCTGAGCAGCGCCTCGTCGGAGACGGTGCCCGGGGTGATGATGCGAATGACCTTGCGCTCCACCGGCCCCTTGCTGGTGGCGGGATCCCCCACCTGTTCGCAGATGGCAGCCGACTCGCCGAGCTGCACCAGCTTGGCCAGATAACCCTCGATGGCGTGATAGGGAACACCCGCCATCGGGATGGGGCTGCCGGCCGACTGGCCACGCTTGGTCAGGGAGATGTCGAGCAGCTGGGAGGCCTTGCGGGCATCGTCGTAGAACAACTCGTAGAAGTCGCCCATCCGGTAGAACAGCAGGATCTCCGGGTTCTCGGCCTTGAGGGTCAGATACTGCTGCATCATGGGCGTGTGAGCGCTGAGATTGGCGCTTGGCGCAGCGCCAGTAGCTTGATGTTGTGCGGTCATGTTCTATTCCAGAAGGGGCCTCTGCGGGCCCGGGTCTGCGGTGATGAGCCTTGAGCTTGATGGCGCCATTCTACACATAAGCGCCGCGCCGGGGGAGGTTGGCTCACACCACCATTTGGCTGATGCGAGTCATCAGCCTTGTGACAATCAGCTCAGTTGCGAGGGGCTGCGGCGGGATCGCATAATGTGCCCTTTCCACGAATCAGAAGGAGCTGTGATGAAACTGGACGCAGAGATAGAGCACCTCGCCATCGAGCTGGGGCGGGCCCTTGGCCAGCGGGGCTGGCTGGCGGCAACCGCCGAATCCTGTACTGGTGGTGGGGTGGCCACGGCCATCACCGACATCGCGGGTAGCTCCGGCTGGTTTGATCGCGGCTTTGTCACCTATACCAACGAGGCCAAGCAGCAGATGCTGGGGGTGAGCCGCGAGAGCCTTGAGCGGCACGGCGCGGTGAGCGAGGCGGTGGTGCTGGAGATGGCCCGCGGTGCGCTGGCGCACTCGTCGGCCTCCATCAGCGTTGCCATCAGCGGCATCGCTGGCCCCGGCGGCGCGACTGAGGGTAAGCCAGTCGGCACCGTCTGGTTCGCCTGGGCCGACAGCAATGGCCGTCACCACTCCCTGCTGGCCCGCTTCGACGGGGATCGCCGGCGGGTGCGCCAGCAGGCGGTGAGACAGGCCTTGTCGGGTCTGTTGGCCCTGCTCAGATAAATTGGGCTTGATACTGTATGAATAGACAGTATACTTAGCCCAACTTCATTTTTTACTCACGATTTCCAGCGGAGATTGGCATGGATCAGAACAAACAGAAGGCACTGGCGGCTGCGCTGGGTCAGATTGAAAAGCAGTTCGGCAAAGGCTCCATCATGCGTCTGGGCGACAGCAAGACCATGGATATTGAAGCCATCTCCACCGGCTCCCTCTCTCTGGACGTGGCGCTGGGGATCGGTGGTCTGCCATGCGGTCGTATCGTCGAGATCTACGGCCCGGAATCTTCCGGTAAAACCACGCTGACCCTGCAGGTGATTGCCGAAGCCCAGAAGAAGGGCAAGACCTGTGCCTTCGTCGATGCGGAACACGCGCTGGATCCCATCTATGCCGCCAAGCTGGGAGTCAATGTCGACGACCTGCTCATCTCCCAGCCGGATACCGGTGAACAGGCGCTGGAGATCTGCGACATGCTGGTGCGCTCCAATGCAGTTGACGTCATCATCGTCGACTCCGTGGCAGCCCTGACTCCGAAAGCGGAAATCGAAGGCGAGATGGGTGACTCCCACGTTGGCCTGCAAGCTCGTCTGATGTCCCAGGCGCTGCGCAAGCTGACCGCCAACATCAAAAACGCCAACTGCCTGTGCATCTTCATCAACCAGATCCGGATGAAGATCGGCGTTATGTTCGGCAGCCCGGAGACCACCACCGGTGGTAACGCGCTCAAGTTCTACGCCTCCGTGCGTCTGGATATCCGTCGTACCGGCGCCATCAAGGAAGGTGACGAAGTGGTCGGTAACGAGACCCGCGTCAAGGTAGTGAAGAACAAGGTGGCTCCTCCCTTCAAGCAGGCAGAATTCCAGATCTTCTACGGTGCCGGTATCTCCAAAGAGGGCGAGCTGGTGGATCTCGGCGTCAAGCACAAGCTGATCGACAAGGCGGGTGCCTGGTACAGCTACAACGGCGAGAAGATTGGTCAGGGCAAGGCAAACGTGATGAAGCTGTTCGCCGAGAACAAGGCGATGGCTGGCGAAGTGGAAGCCCGTCTGCGCGAGCTGCTGCTCTCCGGTGCCGTACCTGTCGATGACAAGGCTGCACCGGTTGAGGCAGAAGAGTTTGATGCCGAAAGCGAACAAGAGTTCGAATAAGGAACAAAGGAAGGCCGGGTAGATACCCGGCCTTGTTATTTATGATGGTTGATGAATCCGTGACCGAACCGGTCGAGCCCGCCGAGCCGACCTTTGCCGAACAGCTGGCCGCTGCCCGCGGCTATGCCATGCGCAGTCTGGCCCGCCGCGAGAGTGCCGAGTCGGAGCTGGCCAGACGCCTGCGCCAGCAGGGCTATCAGGAAGAGGTGATCGAGGCGGTGGTCGACTACTGCCGCGGTTACAACTGGGTCAATGACGAGCGATATGGTGCCATGGCGGTGCGGGCCGGTGCCGCCAAGGGACATGGCCCGCTCAAGATCCGTTTCGACTTGCGCCGCAAGGGGCTGGACGATGGCCAGATCGATGCCGCCTTCGAGCAGCCTGAGCTGGACTGGTTCGAGCTTGCCTTCGAACTGCTGGAGCGACGGGCCAAAATAGCCGACCTAGCTGACTTCAAGCTGCGGATGAAGTGGCTCAAATATTTGCTGGGGCGCGGCTTTACCCAGGATCAGGCGCGTTATGCCATCTCGGCCCTGCAGGAGCGGGAGGAGTAACGCCACTGCGTGGCAAAAGTCGTTTCACCTCTCCTTGTGGCAGGTTGTGGCAGGTTTTTCCTGCCGGCTCAGTAGCTTGCGTACACAATCCCGAAAAAGCGGCCTTTTGTTCATCTCATCCCTCTTTATGCGCTGCTTTTTTGCCTCTCGACAGTGAAAAAAGCCACTGTGGGCGGTGCCGCTCTTTTCTGGCCCGTTTATGTGCGCTTTTTCGCCCGTGGCGGCCCTGTCCGTTTTACTTTACCCCGCAGAAAACTTACATTAATGCGGTTAAAAGTCCGTATTCGAATCAAGCAGGATTTTCCATGTATATGTCCACGTCAGAGATTCGCGCTGCGTTTCTCGAGTATTTCCGTTCCCAGGGGCACCAGGTTGTCTCCTCCAGCTCGCTGGTACCGCATAACGACCCGACCCTGTTGTTTACCAACGCGGGTATGAACCAGTTCAAGGACGTGTTCCTTGGCGCAGACAAGCGTGCCTACAATCGCGCGACGACTTCCCAGCGTTGCGTGCGTGCCGGTGGTAAGCACAACGATCTGGAAAACGTCGGCTATACCGCTCGTCACCACACCTTCTTTGAAATGCTGGGTAACTTCAGCTTCGGTGACTACTTCAAACAGGATGCCATCAAGTTTGCATGGGGTTTCCTGACCGAAGTGCTGCAGCTGCCGAAAGAGCGCCTGCTGGTAACCGTCTACGCGACTGACGATGAAGCTTTCGACATCTGGGAAAAAGAGGTCGGTGTCCCGGCTGATCGCATCGTGCGTATCGGTGACAACAAAGGCGCTCCGTACGCCTCCGACAACTTCTGGGCGATGGGCGATACCGGCCCGTGCGGTCCCTGCACCGAGATCTTCTATGACCACGGCGATCACATCTGGGGTGGCCGTCCCGGCTCACCGGAAGAGGATGGCGACCGTTTCATCGAGATCTGGAACGTGGTATTCATGCAGTTCAACCGTCAGGCTGACGGCACCATGGAGCCGCTGCCGCGTCCGTCCGTGGATACCGGCATGGGTCTGGAGCGTATCTCCGCCATCATGCAGGGTGTGCACTCCAACTACGAAATCGACATCTTCCAGGCGCTGATCAAGAAAGCGGCCGAGATTGTCGGCACCACAGATCTGAGCAACCAGTCCCTGCGCGTCATCGCTGACCACATCCGCTCTTGCGCCTTCCTGGTGGCAGATGGTGTGATGCCGTCCAACGAAGGCCGTGGCTATGTGCTGCGCCGCATCATCCGCCGCGCCGTGCGTCACGGTCGCAAGCTGGGCGCTACCGATGTCTTCTTCTACAAACTGGCTGCCGAGCTGGCAGTGCAGATGAAGGATGTCGCTGCCGAGCTGATCGCCCAGCTGCCGCTGGTCGAGCGCGTGCTGCGCATCGAAGAGGAGCAGTTCGTCCGCACGCTGGATCGCGGTCTGCTGCTGCTGGAAGACGCTCTGGCCAACCTGGGCGATGCCAAGGTTATTCCGGGCGAAGTGGTGTTCAAGCTCTATGACACTTACGGCTTCCCGGCCGACCTGACTGCCGACGTGGTGCGCGAGCGCGAGATCGGCATCGACGAAGAGGGCTTCAAGGCCGAGATGGAGAAGCAGCGTGCTCGTGCCAAGGAAGCGTCCAGTTTCGGCGTGAACTACAACGAGATGCTCAAGCTCGATTTCGAAACCCCCTTCACCGGTTACAAGACCCTGAGCGAGCGCACTCGCGTGGTCGGTATCTACAAGGGTGTGGAAGAGGTGAGCGGTCTTATCGCCGGTGACGAAGCGGTCATCGTGCTGGAAGAGACCCCCTTCTACGCCGAGTCCGGCGGCCAGATTGGCGACAGCGGTACCCTGAAAGTGGACGACGGCATCTTTGCCGTGACTGACACCCTGAAAGCGGGCAAGGCGATCATCCACAAGGGTTATATGGAGCTGGGCACCCTGGAGAAAGGGGCCGAGGTTGAGGCCGTGGTAGACGCTGACCGTCGTCAGGCCATCGCCCTGAACCACTCCGTGACTCACCTGCTGCACGCTGCCCTGCGTCAGGCACTGGGCGAGCATGTCACCCAGAAAGGTTCTCTGGTTGGGGCCGAGCGCATGCGTTTCGACTTCTCCCACTTCGAGGGGCTGACCATGGCGACCATTCGCCGGGTCGAGGAGCTGGTCAACAACCAGATCCGCGCCAACCACGAAATCACCACCCAGCTGATGGATCTGGAAGCGGCCAAGTCCGCCGGTGCCATGGCGCTGTTTGGTGAAAAATATGAAGATGACGTGCGCGTGGTGCGCATGGGCGACTACTCCACCGAGCTGTGCGGCGGTACTCACGCCAAGCGCACCGGCGATATCGGCTTCTTCAAGATCATCGCCGAGAGCGGTATCGCAGCTGGCGTGCGCCGTATCGAAGCGGTGACCGGCAAAGCGGCCATCGACTTCATGCATCAGGTTGGCGAGCAGATCGAAGAGGCTGCTGCCCTGGTGAAAGGCGACCAATTCTGCATCGCCGACAAGGTTCGCCAGATGCTGGACAAGGCCAAGATGATGGAGCGCGAGCTGGAGCAGCTCAAGGCCAAGTTGGCCGCTCAGGCCGGTAACGACCTGCTGGGTCAGGTGATCGAGATCAACGGTCAGAAGGTGCTGGTTGCAGCGCTGGAAGGGGCCGATCCGAAATCCCTGCGCGGCATGCTGGACGAGCTGAAGAACCAGATGAAGTCCGGTGTTGTGCTGCTGGCAACCTGTGCCGACGGCAAGGTCAACCTGATCGCCGGTGTCACCAACGACCTGACCGGCAAGGTCAAGGCCGGTGAGCTGGTCAATCTGGTTGCCCAGCAGGTGGGTGGCAAGGGCGGTGGCCGTCCGGACATGGCACAGGCGGGTGGTACCCAGCCTGAGGCGGTGCCGGCAGCGCTGCAATCCGTTCACTCCTGGCTGGAAGAGCGCCTGTAATCGGGCGAGGTGATCTGTGGCACTCTATGTACAGAAGTACGGCGGCACCTCGGTCGGCACATTGGAGCGGATCGAGGCAGTAGCTGAGCGGGTCGAGCAGACCCGCGCCCAGGGACACGACGTGGTGGTGGTGGTCTCCGCCATGTCGGGCGAAACCAACCGGTTGCTGGGCATGGCCCAGCAGCTGGATCCTGATGCCAACCGGCGTGAGATGGATGTACTGGTCTCCACCGGTGAGCAGGTCACCATAGCGCTGCTGGCCATCGCGTTGAACAAACGCGGTTGCCCGGCGGTCTCGATGACTGGCGATCAGGTACGGATTCATACCGATTCCGCCTATGGCAAGGCGCGCATCACTCACATCGACACCGAGCTGGTTCATGCTGAACTGGCTGCGGGCAAGGTGGTGGTGATCGCCGGTTTCCAGGGCCGTGACGAGCATAACGCCATCACGACGCTGGGCCGCGGCGGCTCGGATACCACGGCGGTTGCCGTGGCGGCGGCCATCAAGGCCGATGAGTGCCAGATCTTTACCGATGTGGATGGGGTATACACCACGGATCCGCGCATCGAGCCCAAGGCTCGTCGTCTCGACACCATCACCTTCGAGGAGATGCTGGAGATGGCCAGTCTCGGTGCCAAGGTGCTGCAGATCCGCTCGGTGGAGTTTGCGGGCAAGTACCGCGTCCCGCTGCGGGTGCTGTCGAGCTTTGTCGACGGAGAGGGAACCTTAATCACATATGGAGGTGAGAGGATGGAAGCTCCCCTGGTATCCGGGATCGCTTTTAACCGCAACGAGGCCAGCCTGACCATTCTGGGTGTGCCGGACAGACCGACCGTGGCTGCGCAGATCCTGAACCCGATCAGCGACGCCAACATTGATGTCGACATGATTGTGCAAAATACCCTGGGAGATGGCACCGCCGACTTCACCTTCACGGTGAATCGTGACGACTACCGCCGTGCCCGTGCGCTGCTGGAGGAGACCGCGACTGCGCTTGGCGCCTCCTGCGTGCAGGGGAATGGCGAGATTGCCAAGGTCTCCATTGTCGGTGTCGGCATGTGGAACCATCCCGGTGTTGCGCGCACCATGTTCAAGGTATTGGGCGAGGAGGGGATCAACATGCAGTTGATTTCTACCTCTGAAATCAAAATCTCGGTGGTGATTGACGAGAAGTATCTGGAGCTGGCGGTGCGGGCCCTGCACGCCGCTTTTGGATTGGATCAAGCGCCCCAAGAGCAGCCTTTGGGCTAACAATCGCTGATTGATTTAGTTTCAACCATTTACCATATCGGTATCTTTGTAAGATAATGTCGCATATCGATATAAAAACAAAACAGGATACAGGAGCAAGCGAATGCTTATTTTGACTCGTCGTGTAGGGGAAACCCTGATGATTGGTGATGAAGTGACTGTCACCGTACTGGGCGTTAAAGGTAACCAGGTCCGTATCGGTGTTAACGCGCCGAAAGAGGTCTCCGTGCACCGTGAAGAGATCTACCAGCGCATCCAGGCTGAGAAAGTTCCGGGTCAATCCGGCTTCTAAGCGGCTTTAATGGCTGTGACAAGGCGACACCTCATGTGTCGCCTTTTGTTTTTTAAGGCCAGGCAAAACCGCGCTGCAAGGTGCAAAAGAGCGGGATAAGTGTCGATATTGTTTGAATATTCCACGCTTTGGCCAAATGCTGAGCGAACACGCTTTTTTCTCCAAAAAAGTGTTTGACTAAAAATCCCTGTGAAGTATTATCAGCCCCGCAAACGGAGAGGTGGCCGAGAGGCTGAAGGCGCTCCCCTGCTAAGGGAGTATGCGGCTTATACCCGCATCGGGGGTTCGAATCCCCCCTTCTCCGCCATTTGCGCCCGTAGCTCAGCTGGATAGAGTACCTGGCTACGAACCAGGTGGTCAGAGGTTCGAATCCTCTCGGGCGCACCATATTCGACTCTTTGGAGTCATGTGTTGACCATCAGCAAGTCAGCACTAAAAAAGGCTTACTGTCGAGTAAGCTTTTTTTATCGTTTGAAAACAGGGCGCCCGTAGCTCAGCTGGATAGAGTACCTGGCTACGAACCAGGTGGTCAGAGGTTCGAATCCTCTCGGGCGCACCATTTCAAACAAACACAATGATTTATGAGCGCCCGTAGCTCAGCTGGATAGAGTACCTGGCTACGAACCAGGTGGTCAGAGGTTCGAATCCTCTCGGGCGCACCATGTTTCAAGCAGTGCAACAATTTATGAGCGCCCGTAGCTCAGCTGGATAGAGTACCTGGCTACGAACCAGGTGGTCAGAGGTTCGAATCCTCTCGGGCGCACCATATCTCAAGCAGTGCTACAAGTTGTGAGCGCCCGTAGCTCAGCTGGATAGAGTACCTGGCTACGAACCAGGTGGTCAGAGGTTCGAATCCTCTCGGGCGCACCATACAGACAGCCTTGACTTCGGTCGGGGCTGTTTTTTATGGGCATTTTTCACCCTCTATCCATCTCGCTTGTTCCCGCTAATGGTGCTGCAACGGCCTTTTCCCAGCTTGCTGCAATACCCGTATTCCTACTTCTTTCTGCTTGTTTCTCCTCGTTAGCCTACGGCGTCAAAACCTCGCTGTTGGTTGTGGCTGATGCGGATATCTGGTCACTACCGCCAAATGCCTTTAACGCGTTCCTGCGCGGTTTGGCGGCAATAAAAAAGGATGCCGCAGCATCCTTTTTCAGTAGGCGTGATTCACTCAGCTTTTCAGCCATTTGCGAATGCGGTTGGCATCGCCGACCGGGGTGCGCTTGCCCACCGAGTTGAGCAGCACGATGGCCAGCTCGCGGTTGTCCGGCTTGGCACGCATTACCAGACAGCGCCCCGCTTCATCGGTAAAGCCGGTCTTGGAGAGGCGAACATCCCAATCCGGGTTTTTCACCAGCGGGTTGGTGTTGTTGAACATCAGGCTGTAGGCTGGGGTGTTGAAACGCATCTCGCGGTTCTCGTCCTGAGTGAACTGGCGGATCAGCGGCTGGCGATAGGCGGCAGCCACCAGCTTGGCCAGATCCTGCGCAGTTGCGACGTTGCGGGTCGACAGACCGGTGGAGTCGTAGAAGTGGGTATTGCGCATGCCCAGCTGACGGGCCTTGTTGTTCATGGCGCGCACGAAGGCGCTGCGGCCGCCCGGGTAGTGGCGGCCGAGGGCGGAGGCCATCCGGTTTTCGGAGGACATCAGCGCCAGATGCAGGGCGTCTCGGCGGGTCACCTTGGTGCCCATGCGAATGCGTGAATGGGTGTGCTTGACCCGGTCGATGTCATCCTTGTCGACCGTGATGATCTGATCCAGATTCTGCCGGGCTTCCAGCACCACCAGCGCCGTCATCAGCTTGGTGAGGGAGGCGATGGGGCGGGCCTTGTTGGCATTCTTCTGATAAAGGGTCTTGCCCGAGTTGACGTCTACCACCAGTGCGCTTTCCGAGCGTACATCCAGCTTGGCAGGGCTGGGGGCGGCACTCGCCGCAGGCAATCCCAGCATTCCCATCAAGCCGACAACCAGCGCAACTGCGCGAATCCGACACCGCATACTACCGACTCCATTCCCATCGAAAAAAGGCGCTAGATTCACTCATTTTTGACCGGGCTTTACAAGGGGCGATCGAGACTATTTCTGCGCTTTGCGCAAAAGCGGGATCAAAAAAGCCCTCCATGGGAGGGCTCTTCGTGCAGGCATGGTCAGCCGGCGTCAGTTCTGGGTCCGTGTGGACTTGCGCTTGCTGATCCAGCGCCAGATGAGGGCGATGACGCCACCTACCAGCAGCACCACCGGCAGGTAGATGATGATGCTGAGGAACTGGGACTGATATTCGGCCGCCAGTTTGGTGTGGCTCAGGTAGTAGCCGAAGCCCACCAGCGGGCAGATCCACATGATGGAGCTGATCAGATTGACGATGAGAAAGCGCCCCTGCGGCAGTTCGGTGGCGCCGACTATGTAGGGGTAGGCGGTGCGGACGAAGGCGATGTAGCGGGCGGTGATCAGGGTGATGATCCCGTATTTGTCCAGCAGGTAGTAAACCTTCTGCTGGTGCTTCTCTTCCACATGGGAGAGCAGCCGGTGGTAGAGCTGGGTATGGCCGAGGAAGCGCCCCTGCATGTAGCCGAGCCAGGTGCCGACGAAGGTGGCCATGATCAACAGCGGGATCACCCCGAAGGAGAGCACGTCCTGATAGATGAGGACGCCGGTCAGGATCAACAGGCTGTCGCCGGGCAGGAAAGCGGTGGGGATAAAGCCATTTTCCAATACCAGAAAAGTCAGTAAGACGGCGCAAACCATGAAGGCCATCTTGGGATCGGACAGGGTCACCAGATCCTGATGCATAAAGGCGTGAGCCAGTTGGTAAAACCGCTCCATACTTGCAAACTCCGCAGGTTAGCTGGGTTGATCGGTCAAGGGCATGGCGAGCACCTTGTCGATGCGCAGACCATCCATGTCAACAATTTCCAGTTGCCACTGTTCCAGGGTCACCAGATCGCCGGTGTGTGGAACACGACCAAGGAGCAGCATGATAAGCCCTCCGAGGGTGTGATAGTGATGTTTTTCTTCTTCCGGCAGGCGAACCAGCTCCAGACAGTCCTTCAACTCGGGCAGCGGGATCAGGCCATCGAGCAGCCAGCTGCCGTCGGCGCGCTGGAATGCCCAGTTGTCCTCGCCATCCTCCTGCTGGAAATCCCCGGCCAGTGCCTCCAGCAGATCCTGCTGGGTGACCAGCCCCTGCAGCTCGCCATACTCGTCCACCACCATCACCATCTGTTCGCTGTGGGTGCGGAAGTGGTTGAGCAGCTCGACCCCGTTGAGGGTCTCGGGCAGCAGGCTGCAATCCTGGGTCAGGGCCGCCAGATCGATGGGCTCCCCCTTGATGTAGGCGTGCAGCACCTTGCTGACGTTGATGACCCCTACCAGATCCGACAGGCTGCCGTCGCAGACCGGGAAGAAGCTGTGACGATACTCCACCAGCCGTTGCAGGTTGGTCTCCAGCGGCAGCGCCAGATCCAGATAGCGAATATCGCTGCGCGGCACCATCAGGGAGGAGAGGCTGCGCTCGTCTAAACGAAACACGTTGCGCAGCATGGTGTGTTCGTGATCCTCGATCACCCCGGCTTCCGACCCCTCTACCAGCATGGCATGGATCTCCTCCTCGGTGACGTTGGCGTTGCCATTCTGGTTGACCCGCAGCAGGCGCAAGGTGGTGTTGGTGGATGCCGAGAGCAGCCAGACGAAGGGGCGGGTCATGATGGCAAGCCACAGCATGGGGCGCGCCACCATACAGGCGATGCGCTCGGCGCTGAGCTGGCCAAGCCGCTTGGGTACCAGTTCACCGACCACGATGGAGAGGTAGGTTACTCCCACCACCACGATGACGGTGGCGATAAGTCCGCTGCTCTTGGGGGAGAGTCCCCACTCCTGCAGCCAGAGGGAGAAGGGCTGGGCCAGCAGGGATTCGCCATAGATACCGTTGAGCAGGCCGATGGAGGTGATGCCGATCTGCACGGCGGAGAGGAAATGAGTCGGGTTTTCGCCGAGTTTGAGTGCGATGGCCGCCGAGCGGCTTCCTTCATTGGCCAGCTTGCCAAGGCGCGCCTTGCGGGCGGTGACGATGGCGATTTCCGACATGGCGAAGAGGCCGTTAAGCAAGATCAATCCCAACAGGATCAACAGTTCCATACTGCAGCTGCACTCCTTGAGTAGAAAATATCGCTGGCAGTGTAATGAATTTGGCGGCGATGTGCTTGTGAAAGCGGGTGATCCTGCTCGCTAATTTGATCTCGCAGGGGCAGGGAGTGACGCGCGGGGAGGAGAAAAGGGCGGGAGAACCCGCCCTTGGCATGATTGCAAAGTCCCCTGTCAGAACTGCTGGAAGTAGCGCTGGATCTGCTTGGGATCCTTGGTCTGGGTCAGGGAGAGCATCAGCAGCACCCGCGCCTTCTGCGGGTTGAGGGTCTCGGCGGCGACGAAGCCGTACTTGGCGTCATCAATTTCGGCATCCAGAGTGGTGGAGCCGGTCGGTACGCGGGCGGAGCGCACGACCCGGATGCCGTCCTTGCTCGCCTTGGCCAGAGTATCGAACAGGGTGTGGTAGAGGTTGCCGTTACCCACCCCGGCGCTGACGATGCCGTCGAACTTGGCATCCACCATCGCCTTGGCCGGCAGATCGGTGGCGTTGGCGTAGCTGTAGACGATGCCAACCTGCGGCAGCTTGTCGAGCTTGCTCACGTCAAACGGGGTCTTGCTGGTGTGCAGGCGGGCCGGGCTGCGCTGATAGTCGATCTTGCCGTTGTGGATGTAGCCGAGCGGGCCGAAGTTGGGGGAAGCGAAGGTCTGCACGCCGGTGGTGTTGGTCTTGGTGACGTCGCGGGCATCGAGCACGGTGTCGTTCATCGCCACCATGACGCCACGACCCTTGGAGGCGGGGTCAGAGGCGGTCACCACGGCGTTGTAGAGGTTCATCGGGCCGTCGGCGCTCATGGCGGTGGATGGGCGCATGGCGCCGACCAGCACTACCGGCTTGTCGCTCTTGACGGTCAGGTTGAGGAAGTAGGCGGTCTCTTCCATGGTGTCGGTGCCGTGGGTGATGACGATGCCATCCACATCATCCTTGGCCAGCAGCTCGTTGACCCGCTTGGCCAGCTTGAGCCACACCTCGTCGTTCATGTCCTGGGAGCCGATCTTCACCACCTGCTCACCCTGCACGTCGGCCACGTTTTTCATCTCGGGCACGGCAGCGATCAGGGTTTCGATGGCCACCTTGCCAGCCTCGTAGTTGGACTGGGTAGCGGACTGGCCAGCTCCGGCGATGGTGCCGCCGGTCGCCAGAATGTGCACGTTGGGCAGCGCCATGGCCATGGGGGAGAGGGTCAGGCCGACGACGGCGGCGAGCAGGGTCTTGCGGATCGGTAGGGTCATGCTGCAAATCCTTATGGTTGGAATAATTGCAGCCAGTTTGCCCAGATAACCATCAATATCTGTGATAAAACTCACCAAAAGACAGGTGAGTACAGATTTTTAACCTGTTTTATACCTCTATGGAGATAATTTAACTCGCAGAGAAACCCTTGGCTTCAATCAGGGCGATCAGCTCGGTCTTGCTCAGCTCGCTCTCGATGACGGCCTTGCTGCTGGCAAAGTCGACAGTTGCGGTGGTGACTGCAGGCTGGGCCAGCAGGGCTTTTTGCAGGCTGGCGGCGCAGCCACCACAGGACATGCCGGAGACGGTGAGTTCGATGGTCATAAATGCTCTCCTCGGTTGATATGGCACAAGGGTAAAGCTGCCGCCTCCGGCAAGGTCAAGCCGTCAGTACATAAGACCCAGATAGTTCATCAGGGTTGCCCCGAGGCTGGTAGTGACCAGCGAACCTAGGGTGGTGGTGGCGATGATGTTTGCTGCCAGCACGCTGTCGCCCCCCATGGCGCGGGTCATCACATAGCTGGCGGCGGCAGTCGGGGTAGCGCTGATAAGAAACAGGATGCCGAGCTCCAGATGGCTGAAGCCGAGCAGGGCCGCCCCCAGAGTGAACACCGCTGGAATGAGGCAGAGCCGCATCACGCTGGCCCAGCCGGTCAGCGCCGCCCCGCCGCGCAGGGCGCCGAGACTGAGGGAGGCGCCGGTGCAGAGCAACGCCAGCGGCAACGTCATGTTGGCGAAGTAGCCGCCAGTGGTGAGCAGCAGCTGCGGCATCTTGATGCCGAGCAGGCTGAACGGCAGGGCCGCCACGATGGCGATGATGAGCGGATTCTTGATGATGCCGAGCAGGATGGGGCGAATGCCGGCCGCGCCGCCGAGGCTGCGGGTGAGGGTGATGACCGCGAGGATGTTGTAGAGCACGGTGACCGCGCCGACGTAGAGCGCTGCCGCCCCCAGCCCCTCGTGGCCATAGGCGTTCTGCACGTAGGCGAGCCCTATGATGGCGCTGTTGCCGCGAAAACTCCCCTGCACGAAGATGCCGCGCAGTCGCTGCTCGCCGATAAAGTGGCCCGCCAGCAGCTCCAGCACCAGATAACTGGCGACGGTGGCGAGCAGGCCGTAACCGATAAACCAGGGACTCGGCATGGTGGCGAAGTTGGTGCCAAGAATGCTGAGAAAGAGCAGGGCGGGCAGGGTGACCTGAAACACCAGCCGGGAGGCGGATTCGGTGAAAGGCTCCGGCAGCAGCCCCAGCCGTTTGAGCCAGATGCCGAGCAGCAGGATCACGCAGATGGGACCTGTGATGGAGAGGGAGAAGAGCAGACTGGCCAGCAGATCCATGGTGGGCGTCCTCCTGATGCGCCGTCCGAAGCGGGGCAAAAAGGGCATTCTAACGCCATGGGCTTGTATTCACAGGGGTTAATCACAACAATGTGGGCAACTTCCACCGCCTGCGCCAAGCCCCAGTGAGTCAATCCATGGACAAGAAACTGACCATCCTCGATATCGCCCGCCTCTCGGGGGTCGGCAAGTCGACTGTTTCCCGGGTGCTCAATCAGGATCCCAAGGTGAAGCAGGAGACCCGTGAGCGGGTGGAGCAGATCATCGCCGAGCATGGCTTCGTGCCGAGCAAGTCGGCGCGAGCCATGCGCAGCCAGAGCCAGCAGGTGGTGGGGATCATCGTCTCGCGGCTCGACTCCAGCTCGGAGAATCAGGCGGTGCGCGGTATGCTGGAGACCCTCTACCTGCGCGGCTACGACGCCGTGCTGATGGAGAGCAAGTTCTCCCCCGCCAAGGTGCAGGAGCATCTGGCAGTGCTGGAGCGGCGCGGAGTGGATGGCATCATCCTGTTTGCCTTCAACGATTTGGACTATGCCGTCATGGCGCCGCTCAGGGATAAGCTGGTGCTGGTTGCCCGCGAATATCCCGGTTTCTCCTCGGTTTGCTTTGACGATGCCGGCGCGGTGCGTACCATGCTGGGCCAGCTCGCTGCCCGCGGTATCCGCGATATCGCCTATCTGGGGGTGGATACTGCCGACCTCACCACCGGCCAGCGCCGGCTCGACGCCTACCTCGGCTACTGCGCCGAGCAGGGTCTGGCGGCGCGCAGCGCCCTCGGCGATCTCAGCCTGCAGAGCGGCTACCGGTTGGCTGCCGAGCTGCTCACTCCGACCACCGGCGCGCTGGTCTGCGCCAGCGACACCCTCGCCATCGGCGCGGCGAAATACCTGCAGGAGCAGGGGCGCAGCGAGGTGCTGGTGACCGGCCTTGGCAACAACCCCATGTTCACCTTCCTCTTCCCCAACGCCCTCACTCTGGATCTCGGTTACAAGGGAGCGGGGGAGCAGGCGGCACGTCAGCTGCTCGGCCAGATCGAGCAGGAGCAGCCGCCGCTGGCGACCATTGCCCCCTGCCGTACCCTGTGACCCCCATCACTCCGGACTGAACAAAAAATGCGCTTTTTGTGACGCTGGCCACGAATTGGGAACGTTCCCATTTTGATCTGGCAAGATTGTCGGCATGCTAAATGGGAACGATACCAAAAACGCTCGAGCCCAAAGAGTGGCTCGCAAGGGCGATGCAGACCACTATTCAATGGCGTCACAGAGGGAAGACCCATGTCCAAGATCAACGCACAGCAGCTTGCCATCCTGATCGACAAGATCGGCGGCAAGGAGAACATCGCCACCGTCAGCCACTGCCTGACCCGGTTGCGCTTCGTCCTGAACGATCCGGCCAAGGCCGACAGCAAAGCCATCGAAACCATCCCGGCGGTGAAGGGAAGCTTCACCCAGGGCGGTCAGTTCCAGGTGGTCATCGGCAACGAGGTGGAGCAGTGGTACAAGGCGCTGACCGAGCAGCTCGGCGTCAGCGGTGGCAGCAAGGAGGCAGCCAAGCAGGCGGCGCGCCAGAACATGAATCCGTTGGAGCGGGGCATCTCCCATCTGGCGGAGATCTTCGTGCCGCTGCTGCCTGCCATCATCACCGGTGGTTTGATCCTGGGCTTTCGCAACGTCATCGGCGACATCAAGATGTTCGACGATGGCACTCACACCCTCACCGAGATCAGCCAGTTCTGGGCTCAGGTGCACGCCTTCCTCTGGCTGCTGGGCGAAGCGATCTTCCACTTCCTGCCGGTCGGCGTCTGCTGGTCTGCGGTGAAGAAGATGGGCGGCTCCGAGATCCTCGGTATCGTGCTCGGTATCACGCTGGTGTCGCCACAGTTGATGAACGCCTACGGCATCGGCCAGCAGACTCCCGAGGTGTGGGACTTCGGCCTGTTCGTGATCCAGAAGGTGGGTTATCAGGCGCAGGTCATTCCGGCGCTGCTGGCGGGTGTCTTCCTTGCATGGGTAGAGACCAACCTCAAGCGGATCATTCCGGCCTATCTCTATCTGGTGATTGTGCCGTTCGTTTCTCTGCTGCTGGCGGTGATCGTGGCGCACGCCTTTATCGGCCCGTTCGGGCGCTGGATTGGTGAGGGCGTCGGCTTCGCTGCCAAGGCGGCCATGACCGGCTCCTTCGCCCCTATCGGTGCTGCCCTGTTCGGTTTCCTCTACGCGCCGCTGGTCATCACCGGCATCCACCACACCACCAACGCGGTGGATTTGCAACTGATGCAGAGCATGGGGGGCACCCCGATCTGGCCGCTGATCGCCCTCTCCAATATCGCTCAGGCTTCTGCCGTGGTGGGCATCATTCTGATTAGCCGCAAGGAGAACGAACGGGAGATCTCGGTACCTGCCGCCATCTCCGCCTATCTCGGGGTGACCGAACCGGCGATGTACGGTATCAACCTCAAGTACAAGTTCCCCATGCTGTGCGCCATGGTGGGCTCCAGCCTTGCGGCCCTCATCTGCGGTTTCGCCGGGGTGATGGCCAACGGCATCGGAGTAGGCGGCCTGCCGGGCATCCTCTCCATCCAGCCGCAATACTGGGCCGTTTACTCCCTCGCCATGCTGGTCGCCATCGTAGTGCCGGTGGTGCTGACCCTGCTGGTCTACAAGCGCCAGCAAGCGGCCGGCAAGCTGGCCGAAGCCAGCGCCTGAATCTGATTGTCAGGGCGACCTTGCGGGTCGCCCTCTCCCATTTCAATTTGTGACAAGAGAAAGAGCCATGAGCCAAACACCCTGGTGGCAGAGCGCCGTGATTTACCAGATCTATCCCAAGAGCTTTCAGGATTCCGGCGCCCGTGGCACCGGCGATCTCAAGGGGATCATGGCCCGCCTCGATTACCTCAAGACGCTGGGGGTCGATGCCCTCTGGCTGACCCCGGTCTACGTCTCCCCGCAGGTGGACAACGGCTACGACATCGCCGACTACTACGCCATCGACCCCGCCTACGGCACCATGGCCGACTTTGAGGCGCTGCTGGCCGCCGCCCATGCGCGCGACATCCGCATCGTGATGGATATCGTGGTCAACCACACCTCCACCGAGCACGCTTGGTTCAAGTCGGCGCTGGGGGATAAAAACAGCCCCTACCGCGACTACTACATCTGGCGCGATCCGGTGGATGGCGGCGTGCCCAACAACTGGCAATCCAAGTTTGGTGGCAGCGCCTGGGAGCTGGACTCAGCCACCGGTCAGTACTACCTGCACCTGTTTGCCCGCGAGCAGGCGGATCTCAACTGGGAAAATCCGGCGGTGCGCGCCGAGGTGAAAAACATCATCCACTTCTGGGCCAAAAAGGGGGTGGACGGTTTCCGCCTCGACGTTATCAACCTCATCTCCAAGGATCAGGCGTTCCCGAACGACGAGATTGGCGATGGCCGCCGCTTCTATACCGACGGGCCGCGCATCCACGAATTTTTGCAGGACGTGAGCCGCGACGTGTTTGCTCCTGTCGGGGCCATGACGGTGGGGGAGATGTCCTCTACTTCGCTGGAGCACTGCCAGCGCTATGGCGCCCTCGATGGCTCCGAGCTCTCCATGGTGTTCAACTTCCACCACCTCAAGGTGGATTACCCCAATGGCGACAAGTGGACCAAGGCGCCGTTCGATTTCCTCGAACTCAAGCGCATCTTCAACCACTGGCAGAGCGGCATGCATGGCAAGGGGTGGTCGGCGCTGTTCTGGTGCAATCACGATCAGCCGCGCATCGTCTCCCGCTTCGGTGACGAGGGCGAACATCGGGTAGTGGCCGCCAAGATGCTGGCCAGCACACTGCACGGCTTGCAGGGCACCCCCTACATCTATCAGGGGGAGGAGATCGGCATGACCAACCCCGGCTATCAGCGCATCGATGACTATCAGGATGTGGAGAGCCGCAACATCTTCGCCATCAAGCAGGCCGAAGGGATGAGCGAGGCCGAGATCCTCGCCATTCTCGGTGCCAAGTCCCGCGACAACTCACGCACCCCGATGCAGTGGAGCGCCGTGCCCAACGCCGGTTTCACCAGCGGAACGCCCTGGCTCAAACCTGCTGGCAACTACCCCGAGATCAATGCCGAGGCGGCGCTGGCCGATCAGAACTCGGTGTTCTGGCACTACCGAGATCTCATTGCGCTTCGCAAGGCGCACCCCATCTTCACCCAAGGGGATTATCAGGAGCTGCTGACGGGGCACCCGCAGATCTGGGCCTATGCCCGTCGCGCCAACGGTCAGACCTTGCTGGTTGTGAGCAACTTCTACGGCGAGCCGGCCACCTTCGCCCTGCCGGACGAGCTGGCCACCGGCAAGGGTCGCCTGCTGCTCGGCAACTACCCGGATAGCCCGGCCCGGCCGCAGTCCTGTATGCTGCGCCCTTATGAATCCCTGATCTGGCTGGCGGAATAGACGATGACACAGGCAACGCCCATGGCGGCGGCAATAGCACGTGGCCCCGAGTGGCAGAAGATGGTGGCGGGGGAGCCTTATGATGCGGGCGATCCCGAGCTGAAAGCGGCGCGCGAGCGCTGCCGCAGGCTCTATCACACCTTCAACACCAGTTGGCAGGAGAAACCGGCGCGGGATGCTTTGCTGCACGACCTGCTCGGTGGGCGTGGCCAGGAGTGTGCCATCAATCCGCCGTTCTTCTGCGACTATGGCGCCAACATCTTCGTCGGCGAGAATTTCTACGCCAACGTGGGCTGCACCATCCTCGACGTCTGTGAGGTGCACATCGGCGACAATGTGCTGCTGGCGCCCGGGGTGCAGATCTACACCGCCGCTCACCCGGTGGCGGTGGCGCCGCGCATCAGGGGTGTCGAGTTCGGCAAGCCGGTGAGGATCGGTCACAACGTCTGGATTGGCGGCAGCACGGTTATATGTCCCGGCGTCACTATCGGTGACAACAGCGTCATCGGCGCCGGTTCGGTGGTGACCAAAGATGTGCCCGCCAACGTGGTGGCGGCCGGCAACCCCTGTCGGGTATTGCGGGCGATGACGGCGGAGGAGCTCGCGGGCCTCGAATAGGCATTTTCGAGGGGCTTGGCGGCACTTTTTATCATTTGTTTTTTAAATGATATTGCCGCCATCATTTGCTTATCGAATGGCTGATAACCCCTCCAAACGCCCAGCTGGTGCGGTTTCGGGGCGATTTATCCCTTCCGTAGTGTTCGCCCGATCGACATGCAACCGGGCCCCGGTTCGGATTATTGTCCATTGATTGCTCATGTCTGGCTGAGGGCGGCCGATACTCTTTGATGCAGGAGGTAACCTATGGACATATCCAGCTCTGCAAATGCGTCGTTCGGTTCTGCGTTGATGGCGGCCAGTCTGGCCAAAAAACAGCAGACCCAAGAGGGCGAATCCGCACTGAAATTGCTGCAAACCGCAGCGCAATCCGCTCCGGCTGCGCCGACATCGGCCAGCGCTTCCCTCGGAAGCAATATCGATATCCGCGTCTGAGCGATAAAAAAGCCCCCATCTCTCGATGGGGGCTTTCTTTTTATTGGGCTGTTACCTGGCTGGCTCAGACCGGGAAAGGGGCTGGTGCTTCGAAGGTCATCCGCTCGCCGCTGCGGGGGTGGCTGATGGTCAGGCTGGCCGCATGCAGATAAAGGTGCGGTGCCGCCGCCAGTGCATCCGGGTTGGCGTAGAGGTTATCGCCGAGGATGGGGTGACCCAGCTCCAGCATATGGACCCGCAGCTGATGGGAGCGACCGGTAATCGGGGTCAGCTTGATCAGGCTGTTGCCATTCTCCACCTTCAGCTTCTGCCACAGGGTCAGGGCATGACGCCCCTCCTCAAAATCCACCTTCTGCTTCGGCCGGTTGGGCCAGTCGACGCAGAGCGGCAGATCCACTTCGCCCGCATCCAGCTCCGGTTCACCCCACACCCAGGCGAGGTAGTGCTTCTCGGTCTCCCGCTCGCGGAATTGCCGGCTCAGCTCCCGGTGGGAGTTGGGATTGAGCGGGATCACCAGCACGCCGGTGGTCGCCATATCGAGGCGATGGGCGGCTGCCGCCTTGGGGTGTTGCTGCTTGACCCGATGGAGCACGCTGTCTTCATTCTCGGGGCCGCGCCCGGGGACGCTCAGCAGGCCAGTGGGCTTGTTGACCACCATGATGTCCTTGTCCTTGAACAGGATATCGAGCCAGGGTTCCAGGGGCGGTGAGTATACAAACATAGCGTCTCGCATCTTTGGTCAAAGCGGGGGCAAGCCCCCATCAGTTATGGATTACCACGATAAAAGTGCATGGCAAGCCAACTTGCGTTGGGTTTGGCCATTTCACCGTTTTATCAGTTATGGGTCACCACAATAAAGCGGATGGCATCCAGCTTGAGCTGGGTCTGGTCGATCAGGTGGTGCAATTCTGCCTGCAGATTGCGCAGATATTCCAGCTCGCTGTCGCGCACGTTCGGGTTGACCGCCTTGAGCGCCTCCAGACGATCGAGATCCTGCTGCAGGGTTTGCGCCATCTGGGCGCGGGCCTTGTCGACAATCCCGGCCTTCAGCTCTTCGGCAATCGCCTGACCCTGGCCAATCAGACCGTGGATCACCGGCTGGGACGCAGTCACCAGCTTGCTACCAAGGTGGCGGTTGACCGGTGTCAGCTGGCGGTTGAACGCATCGAACGCCACCTTCTCGCCGAGGTTGTTGCCGTTCTTGTCCATCAGCAGGCGGATCGGTGTCGGCGGCATGAAGCGGTAGAGCTGGGGATGAGCCGCAGACTCGGCGACGAAGATCAGCTCCAGCAGGATGGAACCGACCGGCAGCGCCTTGTTCTTGAGCAGGGCCACCGAGGTGGCACCGATCTCGGAACCGAGGATCAGGTCGATACCGCCGCGCATCATGGGGTGATCCCAGGAGAGGAACGACATATCGTCCCGCGACAGGGCGGTGGTGCGATCAAAGGTGATGGTCATGCCGTCTTGCGGCAGGCCCGGGAAGCTGGGAACCAGCATGTGATCGCCCGGCATCAGCACCAGCGCGTTCTCGCCGCGATCGTCCTGATTGACGCCGATCTCGTCGAACATCTTGAGGGCGAAGGAGATCATGCCGGTGTCGTCATCTTCGGCAGCCAGCTTCTCGACCAGCTGTTTGGCCGCTTCGCCACCGCTGGAGTGGATCTCCAGCAGACGATCGCGGCCCTGTTCCAGCTTGGCCTTGAGCGGCTCGTGCAGTTCGCGGGTGCGGGTCAGCAGCGCTTCCAGGGTCGCCTGATCACCGGTATTGGCAGCCAGCAGCTCGAACAGCTCGTCACGCACCGCTTCAAACACCGGGCGGGCGGTCGGGCAGGTCTGCTCGAACGCATCGAGGCCATCGTGATACCAGAGCTGAAGGGCACGCTGGGAGGTGCCCTCCAGATAGGGAACGTGGATTTCGACGGTGTTCTGCTGACCGATACGGTCCAGTCGACCAATCCGCTGTTCCAGCAGATCCGGGTTGAGGGGCAGATCGAACAGCACCAGATGGCTGGCAAACTGGAAGTTGCGACCTTCGGAGCCGATCTCGGAGCAGAGCAGCACCTGGGCGCCACCCTCCTGCTGGGCGAAATAGGCGGAGGCCTTGTCCCGCTCGAGGATGGACATCCCCTCGTGGAAGACGGCGGCGCGGATCCCCTCGCGGGTGCGCACGGCCTCTTCCAGCGCGATGGCGGTGGCCGCTTCGGAGCAGATCACCAGCACCTTCTGCTGACGGGCAGAGATCAGCAGCTCCAGCAGCCAGTCAACGCGCGGGTCAAACTGGGTCCAGCTGGCGCTGTCGCCTTCAAACTGCTGGAAGATTTTCTCGGGGTAGAGGTAGCGCAGGGCGCGGGTCTGCAGATCGCCGCCATTGCCACCCATCATGCCCATCACCTTGATGGCGGTCTTATACTGCTCCGGCAGCGGCATGGGATAGACGTTGAGATGCCGCTCTGGGAAGCCCTGAATATTGGCGCGGCTGTTGCGAAACAGGACGCGGCCGGTGCCGTGCTGATCAAGCAGCTTGGCGACCGCCTGTTGGCGGGCGGCGGCATCGCCGAGATCCAGACCGGTCAGTTGATCGGCCAGGATGGCTTTGGCGTTGTCGCTCAGGGTCTCGCCATCCAGCAGCTCTTGCGCGGCGCTGGCGACCTGACCATAGGCCTGCTCCTCGGCGAGGAAGGCGTCGTAGTCGTAGAAACGCTCGGGGTCGAGCAGGCGCAGACGGGCAAAGTGGCTCTGGTGGCCCAGCTGATCTGGGGTGGCGGTCAGCAGCAGCACGCCCGGCACCTGTTCGGCCAGCGCTTCCACCATTTCATAGGCACGGCTCGGCGCCTCTTCGCTCCACTCCAGATGGTGTGCTTCATCGACAACCAGCAGATCCCACTCGGCCTCCAGAACCTGCTCGAAGCGACGACGCTTCTTGCGCAGGAAGTCGAGGCTGCAGATCACCAGCTGTTCGGTCTCGAAGGGGTTTTCCGCATCGGCGAACGCCTCGATGCAACGCTCCTCGTCAAACAGGGAGAAGTGCAGGTTGAAACGGCGCAGCATCTCGACCAGCCACTGGTGCTGGAGCGTTTCGGGCAGCAGGATCAGCACCCGATGGGCGCGGCCGGAGAGCAGCTGCTGATGAATGATCATGCCCGCTTCGATGGTTTTGCCCAGACCCACCTCATCGGCCAGCAGTACGCGCGGGGCGTAACGGTGACCCACCTCGTGGGCAATGTAGAGCTGGTGCGGGATCAGGCTGACCCGGCCACCGGCCAGACCGCGGGTCGGATTGCGACGACGCTTGTGCTGGTTGACCAGCGCCTCGTAGCGCAGGGTAAAGCGGGACATCCGATCGATCTGACCGGCGAACAGGCGATCCTGCGGTTTGTTGAACTTGATAAAGTTGTTGAGAAACACTTCCTTGAGGACAACCGGCTCATCATTGTCGGTGCGAACACCTACATATATAAGCAGGCCATCTTTCTCCTGCACTTCGTCGACCGTCATGGTCCAGTCTTCGTGACTGGCAATCTGATCGCCCACATTGAAGCTGACCCGGGTCACCGGCGCCTCTTCTTTGGCATACATGCGGTTTTCACCGGTAGCCGGGAACAACAGGGTAACCATGCGTCCTTCAACAGCAACGACAGTCCCCAAACCAAGATCCGTCTCTGTATCACTAATCCAACGCTGGCCAAGTGCAAAAGGCATTAAACTCTCCAAAGCCCAAGAGTGTGTGAATCGCAAAGGGGCGCTATGTTACCCGAAGGAGTGACCTCGATCACCAAGGATATAGAGGGATGAGATCAAATCATGATGGCCCTGATTTGTCGCAGAGAAGGCACTAAAGAAGATAGCCGGAGGCGACTGTGGTGGGGTGTTTCGTGGAATAAATCATCGTTTCGAACAATAAGTAAGCGGTTGCACTGAAAATACGAATTTAATGCAAAAACACCCTTGCCAACGTGATCAGGATCCCTATAATGCGCCTCCATCGACACGGCAAGCGGCAACGCAAACAACCGTGTCGATAACCTCGAAAAGCCTTTGCAAATAAGGCTTGACTC
>NZ_CAWNWX010000081.1:10786-53842 GCF_963878195.1 Aeromonas sp. HMWF016 | reverse complement strand
ATTTAAATGCATGCATAAAAATTACTAATCCTTTTCTCGGCTGGGAAAGTGGAATATATCCGATGGGAGCTACTGAATAGCGGGGGTGACAGGAAGGTGGGGAGGCGACGGTAGTGTTAGATTACTCACTGATAATTAAGCAATATTTAAAAAAGCAAAGGGGCCTGTACGGCCCCTTTTTTATCATCGTCAGATGCGGAACATACCGACCTGATTACTCAATTCACCCGAAATATTTTTAAGTTGTTCAGAGAGATGGCGTGAGCTGTCGGCATCTACGGCCAGCTCGTCGGAGACATCTTTCACCGCCTGAATGTTGCGGCTGACCTCGTCAGTGACGGCTCGCTGCTCCTCGGCGGCACTGGAGATCTGGGTCGCCATGTCTGAGATCTGGTTGATGGAAGCGGTGATCTGCTCCAGCGCCTGGGTGGCGTTGTTGGCATCATCCACGCTGTTCTGGGCCAGCAACTGCCCTTCATGCATGGTGCTGACCGCACCCTGGGTATTGCGCTGCAGGGTTTCGATCATGCTGCGGATCTCGACGGTGGAGCTGTGAGTACGCTGTGACAGCACCCGTACCTCATCCGCCACCACCGCAAAGCCACGACCCTGTTCGCCGGCGCGAGCAGCTTCAATAGCGGCGTTCAGTGCCAGCAGGTTGGTCTGCTCGGCGATGCCCTGAATGGTGGAGAGGATGGTATTGATCTCCTGCGCGTTCTTCTCCAGCTCTTGAATGATGTTGGAAGCCTGCTCGACCTGAGTAGCCAGATCGGTGATGGAACGCTGGTTACGGGCGATTACCTGCTTGCCGTGTTCACAGCTGCTGCTGGAGGAACGCGCAGCTTCGGCTGTCTGCTCGGCGTTGCTGGCCACCTCGACGGCTGTGGCCGACATTTCGTGGACGGCCGTTGCAATCTGGGAGATCTCGTTTTGCTGGCGAGCCAGCCCCTGATTGGCCTTTTCTGCCATGTTGTGAGAGGACTTGGCCTGCTGGTTGAGCTGGCCGGAGGAGTTTGATATGTCCTGCACCATCACATGGATCCGCTCGATAAAGGTGTTGACGTGTTTGGCGACCACGCCGACCTCGTCTTCACGCTCGATCTTGATGCGGCGAGTGAGATCGCCATTGCCACGGGAGAGATCGGCTATCGCTTCACCCAGGGTTTTCAGAGGGGCCAGCGAACCGTTGATGGCGACATAGGAGAAGCCAGCCACGATCAGTATGGTGATGAGCCCCTGAATGAGGGATGAGGTAACCATGCGTCGTACCGACTGGTAGGCTGTCTCCTCATCCACCATCATGCCGTAATACCAGTTGGTATTGGGGATCGCGTTAAAGTCAAAGACCTCTTTCTTGCCGCTGATCACCAGCTCGTTGATCATGCCGTCATGGGCGATCTGGTTGATGTAAGATGCGGTCAGTTCCGGTGCCAGAGCGGTGGCGGATTTCAGGCTCATGGAGGCATCGGGGTGCGCGATGATGGTGCCATTGCTGTCCACCAGCATGGCGTAGGTGCCCTCGGTAGTGACCGCCAGAATGTCCGAGATCAGCGAACTGATGGAGACGTCCCCGGCGATAACCCCCTGGGTGTTGCCACGCTGGAACGGCTCGGCAATGGTGACAATCAGCTGGCCGGTGGAGATGTCGGCATAGGGGGCTGTGATGACCAGCTTGCCTGCGGCGGCCGCATCCTTGTACCAGGGACGTTGACGGGGGTCATAACCGGCGGGCAAGTCGGTAGGTTTGCTCTGGATCATCTTGCCGTCTGCGGTACCGGCATAGACGAGGTCAAAGCCACCGGCATTCATGGATTGGGCCAGATGGCTGATGGGCTCATCTTCTTTGGCGAATGCTTCCTTGGTGGTGCTGACCATGCTGATCCGGGAGTCGACCCAGCGGGAGATCCCCTTGACGTTGGCCATGGAGCTTTCGTCGATGATGTTCCAGACCAGTCGCTGGGTCTCGCTGCGCAGCTGCGAGGTGTTGTACCAGACCTGCAGGCCGGTGATCACCAGAATGATGATCCCGATAGCCAGAACAAGTTTGTTTTTAATGGATAAGTTCATAGTTACTTCCTTGTGAGCGTCAGTCTGAAGTGTGTTCGAGCGAATTATTGTTATGTGCCATCTTTTATCGGCCGAAGTTGGACTCTTTTTATCCCGGTCTACGACTTAAAGTTAGCGGTTAACCTCACGCTTATCCATCTGGATGCTGGTTGCTCACAGTGTTAAAAAACGGTCGGGTCGATTGGTGAATATGCCGTCGACCCCCATAGCGGCCAGCTGTTGCTGGTCGGCATGGTGATCGACCGTATAGACCAGAACCTTTAGTCCGCGCTGATGTGCATCATCGACCAGCGCAGCGTCGATGAAATCAACATCGCAATTGATGGACCAGGCTCCCAGCTTTTCGGCAAAGCGCGCAAGTTCGAGCGGCAGATTGGCCGTAAGAGCTCCAATCCGGATATCGGGTCGCAGGGTCGCAAAGCAAGCCAGCTCTGGATGGTGGAATGAGGAGACCACCCATTGGTTGGCGGTGAAGCCGAGCTCGTTCTCGGCCCGTTTGGTAAGCGCTGCGACGGCATCAGCGGTATTGGCTCCCTTAAGTTCGATATGCAGCTCACAGCTGCCGTCAATCAGGCTCATCACCTGCCACAAGGTCGGAATGATCTCCCCCTCGCCAGCATCGAGCTGTTCCAGATAGGAGCGTGATTGTTCGGTCAGCACCCCCTTGCCGTTGGTACAGCGCTCGAGCCGCCGATCGTGGAATACCCACAACTCGCCATCGGCCGCCTGCACGTCGATCTCGATGGCGGGTGCTCCCAGCTCCAGCGCTTTGGCCATCGCCTTGAGGGTGTTCTCGGGGGCCAGGCCGCTGGCCCCGCGGTGAGCAATGATCTGCATGGTTTGCTCCTTTCTCATTGGCCGGGTTAGCCCCTGCTCAAGTGAATATCGATCTGTTGGTGGGGCAGGGTGAGCCCCTGTTGCTGCATCTTCTCCAGCACCAGCGAGTGAACTTCGTGGGTGATGGGCATCCGGTGATCCATGTTGTTCACGTAGAGCCGGATCTCGTAGATCAGTGCCGAGTCGGTGAACTCGATCAGGAACACTTCGGGTGTCGGAGTATCGAGCACCAATGTCGATGCCTTGACCGACTCTTCCAGAATAGTTTGAACCAGTTTGGGATCCCGGGTCAGGCCGATGCGGATCCGCAGTCGTACCCGGGTTATGGCGTCGGAGAGCGACCAGTTGATGAACTGCTCGGTGATGAAGGCCTTGTTGGGGACGATGATCTCCTTGCGATCCCAATCCACTATGGTGGTGGCGCGCGTCTTGATCTTGGTCACTGTGCCGGTGAGGTCGCGGATGGTGACGGTATCACCCAGCCGGATCGGTTTCTCGAACAGGATGATGAGGCCGGAGACGAAGTTGGCGAAGATCTCCTGCAGACCGAAACCCAGACCGACCGAGAGAGCTGCAACCAGCCACTGGGTCTTCGACCAGTCGATGCCGAGCATCGAGAAGCCGGTGAGGGCACCGATCAGGATCACCAGATACTTGCTGGTGGTAGTGAGTGCAAAACCGGTGCCGGGGGAGAGGCTCAGGTGCTGCAGCAGGGTCAGCTCCATCAGGCTTGGCAAGTTGCGAGCGGTGACCACGGTCAGGATGAAGACGAAGGCGGTCAGCATCAGATCCTGCAAGGTGATGGCAGAGAGCTGCTCTATGCCGCCAATCTTGCTGCTGACCTGCCACACCTCGATATTGCTGAGGAAGCTGAAGGCGGAGTTGAGATCCGACCATTGCACCACCACCAGCAGGGTGAAGCCGAGCATCAGCAGAGTGCGGATCAGTCCCAGCGACTGGGTGCTGAGGGTATCGAGGTCGAGTTCGGTCTCCTCGACCACATCCGGGATCTCGGAGCTCAGCTCCTCGTGCGGTTCATCCCGTCCGCGGAGGGCCAGGATCTCCGCCCGCTTGCTCTTGGCCCGATCGAAGGCCAGTCGGCGACGCTGGATCAGCATCCAGCGTCTTGCCAGATAGTAGACAAGCAAGCAGCCAAGCCCCATCAGCAGGCTCAGCTCCAGCTGGCGCAGCAGAATGCGCGAGGTATAGAAGTAGCCAAACAGGGTGCCAATCACCGCCAATAGCGGCGCCAGCATCAGGCTGTTCCAGATGAAGTGGTGCAGCAGATGGGGCTTGGTCATATCGCTCTGGCCCCAGGTGAGCGGTAGTCTCTCCCGGTTGAGTCTGGCGAAGAAGAGCAGCAGCCAGAGGGCACCGATGATAAAGGCCAGCCGCCCGAGCGAGTCGTAGAAGGCGTGCTCCTGATAGCTGTTGGCCATCCCCTGCACGAAAAAGCTCGGGATCAGCACCAGCAGCAGGGTGCGAAACTGTCCCCACACTTTCTGCACCTGCTCTTTTGGCCAGCGGAAGTGGTGGATGAGGATCCCCTTCTCAAGGGTGAGATGACGGGCCAGCACCAGTGCCAGCAGCAGAAACCAGATCTCGCCAAGGCCACGGCCGATAGCCACGGCAAAGGGGTATTGCCAGGCGCCGCCGAGCAGCCCCCGCACCATCAGTACCATGGCGGGGAGCGGCATGGCTGCAAGCAGAGAACGTAACAGCAGGCGACTGGTAAGGCTGAACTTGTCCTGGGTTACCTTGCCGATCCGTGGCGCTATGTGGTCGCAATATTGGGTCAGATGGCGAGCAAGTTTGAACCAGCTCCAGGCCAGTACCAGCAGTCCCAGCGTAGCCAGGGTCAGACTGAGTGGCGTGTTTTCGGCGATGGCGCGGGGGACTTGCAGCCAGTTCTCCGGATTGAAAGCCAGCGAGAGGGCAGCAGGCACCCCGAGCATGACGGAGGGAGTGAGCGGCCGCACATCCGGCATCCAGAACAGGTGACTGGCGCTGAGCTCACGGATCTCGTCGATCTTGCTGTTGCGATGGCTGTAGAGCAGCTTGAGCCGGGTCTGCTCCTGAATCAGGGTGTCGGACGCGTCGTTGAGACGGGTCAACAGCTGGCGGCGAGCCTTGAGCAGATTGTCGAGCACTGCCTGCTGCGGACGGTCAAGGGAGACCTCTTCGTTGGCGAGGAGCTGGTCGCGCAGCTGACGCGGATCCTTGAGGGTATCCTGCTCGGTCTCGTACTGGTATTTGGCCATGCGGGCGCTGACGATTTCGGATTCGAGCTTGTCGAGGGGGTAGTAGGCGGGCAAATCGGCCAGCTTGCTGCGCAGGTTCTCGCCGTAAGCGTCGCTTATCTGCAACCACTCCAGCTGCTCGCGTACCGAGTTGACCAGTTCGTTGAGCTCAAACAGATTCTTGTCGACGCTGCGTTGCCTGTCCTGCACCTCTTCTATCTGCTCCTCCAGTCGGCCGAGCTGGATGGAGAGGGCCTGATTCTGTTGCTGCTGCTCCAGCAGCAGGGGCATGTCGTCCGAGAGCTGTTTGCGCAGTCGCTCGCTCTCTTCCAGTGCCTGTTCGGTCTTCTCCCGACGCAGCTGGTTTTGCTGGGCCATCAGGGCCGCTTGCCACTCGTCCTCATCGGCAATGCTCAGATTGAGCTCCTGCAATTTCAGCTTGCCGAGATCGCTGCGCTGCTGGGCCGAGAGCTGCTCCAGCTCCAGCATCTGGATCCGGTCGGAGATGCTCCGTTCCTTGATCCGGGTCAGCAGCAGTTGTGCCTCCTGCAGCCGGTCCGATTCGCTGCTGAAGTTGAGTCGCTCCAGCTGACTGCGGGTGACTTGCAGCTGTTTGCGCAGATCATCCACCCGCAGATGATAATCCTGACCGGTGCTCTCCAGCTGATTGAGGCTGTCCATGATGCCCTGACGCTCTTTACGCAGCATCATCTGGCGGTTGCTGCTAAGGCCAATGGCCTGGCGCAGGCTCTCCTCCTTGAGGCTGGAGAGGGTTGGGCGGCTCTTGGGCTGATAGTTGCGCAGGCTCTCCTTGAGGCGGGCCGACTCCTTGGGATAGTCGATCAACACCTGTTGATAGGCTTTGCCCTGCTCCCGGTAACGTTCTGCCTCCCGGGCAATTTGCAGTGCCTGCTGATAGCTCTCCCTCAGTTTCTGGTTTTCCGGCGTATCGCTCTTGGGGACGCTTTCCAGCAGCGCTTCTGCCTGGGCGATGGTGTCATCGGCCTGTGCCGTGGTCGTGAGCAGAGCGAGGGAAAGGAGCAGGAGGGCGAGCAGGCGTTGCAACATGAAGCACGTGTCCGTTCATAAGAGGTTGCCCTAGCCTAAAGCAGGGGCAGAAGAGGGTAAAGCGTTCAATATTAATGATTTGTAACACAAATAACGGGCGATCCCGGCCCGATTTGGCTATTATTCTGGCCGTTTTTCCCTCCATTGAGCGTTTTATGTCCGCAGTCGATCTGGGCACCGCCCCTCTTTCCCGCCTCTTTTGGCGCTATGTCACCCCGACCGTTGCTGCCATGCTGGTCACCGGCATCTACGTCACCATAGATGGCATCTTTGTCGGCCATATTCTGGGGCAGGATGGCTTGGCCGGACTGATGCTCGCCTATCCCATCTGCGCCGTGCTCTACGCCGTTGGTGCGCTGATCGGCATGGGCTCCTCCTCGCTCGCCTCTTTCTACCTTGGCAAGGGGGAGCAAAAACGGGCGCGCCATATCGTCGGCAATGCGCTTATGATGGTGCTGGTAGCCGCCGCCGTGCTCGCCTTCATCGGCATCAACTATGGCGATGAGATGCTGGCCTGGATGGGGGCCGAAGGAGATATTTTCACCGCTGGTCTGGCCTATCTGCAGTGGTATGCCTGGCTCGGCGTCTTTGCCGTGCTCTCCATGGCCTTTACCGCCTTGCTGCGCAACGACGGGCGGCCAGGACTGACTACCTGGATCCTGGTCGGGGGCGGCTTGCTCAATGTGCTGCTCGACTATCTGCTGATGGCGGTCATTCCATGGGGGCTGGCTGGCGCCGCGATTGCCACCATGCTCTCCCAGGCGGTTACCGGCGGCCTCTGTTTGTGGCACTTCTTTACTCCGCGCAGCAAGTTGCGCATCGGTTGGGATACCCTGCTGCCCGACTGGCGGTTGATGCTGGAGACGGTGAAACTCGGTTTCTCCAGCTTCCTGATGTACCTCTACCTCTCGGTGGTGCTGGCGCTGCATAACAAGGCGTTGCTGGCTGTCGGCACCTCTTTGCATGTCGCTGCCTACGGGGTGATCAGCTATACCGAGGCTTTCTTCTATCTCATCTTCGAGGGGATCGCCATGGGGATCCAGCCCATCGCCAGCTTCAATGCCGGCGCGGGCAACTGGCAACGGGTCCTGCGGATCCGCAATCTGGCGCTGGGGGTGACCGTCGCCATCGCCCTGTGTGGCATGGTGCCGCTCTACCTCTGGCCCGAGGGGGCTGTCTACCTCTTTGCTGGCGACAATGCTGCTCTGCTGCCGGTGGCAACGCTCGGGATCTGGCTCTACTTCTGGGGGCTGCCGATGGAGGGATTGTTGCTGGTGGGGGCCACCTATTTTCAGGCCATCAATCGCCCCCGCATTGCATCGCTGCTGACCGGCGGCAAGCTGCTGCTAATCGGTGGTTTCCTGTGGGGATTCTCGACCCTGTGGGGCGTGGCCGGGGTGTGGCTGGCACTGCCGACCTGCAGCACTCTGCTGGTGTTGCTGATGTGGCGGGCGATGCGTCAGGAGTCCGGCTCCCACACGCAGGACTAACCAGAATACCGGGCGTTTTATACAACAAAGGCAGCCATTGGCTGCCTTTGTCATTACGGGCTGTTGCTCAGGGTTTGAAGGCGCCGATAAAGATGGCGGGATCAACCCGGGTGTCGTTGAGGCTGACGTTCCAGTGCATATGGGGCCCGGTAGCACGACCGGTTGAACCGACTCGCCCGACAATGCCACCGCGTGGTAGGCTCTGGCCCAGCTTCACATCGATTTTCGACATGTGGCAGAACATGCTGATGAGTCCCTGACCGTGATCGACAAAGACGGTATTGCCGTTGAAGAAGTAGTTGCCAATCAGGATCACCTTGCCGGCGGCGGGGGATTTGATCGGGGTGCCAGCGCCGACGGCGAAGTCGAGTCCGGAGTGGGGATTGCGCTCCTCGCCATTGAAGAAGCGGCGCAGGCCAAACGGGCTCGACAGCGGGCCATCGACCGGCTTGTCGAACATCAGATTGCTCGGCTGGTTGGGACTAAAGGTTTGATAAGCACGGGTCTGCTCGGCCAGTTCACGGTTGATACGGGTCATGTCTTCGGCGAGTGGATTGACCTGACGGCTGTTCTTGAGCTTGATGTGCTGCTCGCGGTAGTGCTTCGGTGTAACGGTAAAGGCGAGCGTGCGACCATCGCTTGTGGTCAGTTGCTGGGCCCCAAGCGGGCTTTTGAGGGAGATGCCGACGATGGCGATCCACTGGCCATCTTCCTGCACGACCAGTACGGGCTTGCCCTGATAATGTGCTTGTGGCGCCGGGGATGCCTTGCCAAGGGGAACGACGGCGACGCCGCCCGGCACCGGATGGTTGAGCAGACGGCTGATAAAACCTTCGGCAAGCGCCGACTGGCTGGCCAGCAATAACAACAGACAACACACAACTCTCATGACGATACCACTCGCTGTTAAAACGCCTCTGATGGCGGAAAGTGCGCTCTATGGGCTGGCTGATTGGCCTGCGGGCGCAGGGAGACGATTTTGCCCTCTCTGTGCTGTTGCAGCCAGTGCCGGTTGGTGAAAATAGCGGACAATCGGGGTCGGCTGTGTCAGGTTTTATGTCGCGGACAACCCGCTTCACCATTGAGTCACTGGTGCCCAGCCTCTAGAATCGGCATCCGGCACTGATGCCTGCGATACACCGAGGAGACGACATGAATGGATTATCCCCTTTGCGCCAAGCACCGGCACGCCACCCGCTCAGCCGTGGCTGGGTCTGGGTTCGCAGCGGGTTCGATATCTTCAACAAGGGGATGGGTGCCAGCGTCGCCATGGTGGTGTTCTGGTTTGGCGTCGGCATGGTGCTCGACCTGCTGCCAGCCGGTGGGCTGATCTCCCAACTGCTCTACATGGTGTGGGGGGCGGGGTGGGCCGTCGTGGCAGCCAGGGGATACCGCGGTGAAGCGCTCAACTTCAACGACCTCTTTGCCGGTTTTCGCCACAAGCTGACCCCCCTGATGCTGGGTGGTCTGCTGGTATTGGCACTCTTTACCCTGATTGGGCTGGTTTGTGTCGGGCTTCTTTCCATGTGGGGTCTACTCTCGGTGCTGACCCAGGATCCCGATAGCATGGTGGTCTCTGCCCTGCAGGTGCAGCAGCTGCTGATCGTGCTGCTGGTGGGGATGCTGCTGGTTATTCCGGTGCTGATGGCGGTCACCTTTGCACCGGCCCTCATCTATTTCCACGATATCGGTATTTTGCAGGCGGCTCGCCTCAGCTTTGCCGGTTGCTGGCGCAATATGTGGCCCTTCTTCTGGTGGGGGATCCTCTGCGCCATCCTGCTGCTCTTTGGCGCTATGCTGCTACTGATAGGTCTGCTGGTGGTGATCCCGGCGCTCAACTACTCCATCTATGTGGCGTACCGCGACATCTTCGTCGACGAAGAGGGGGAGGTAACGCCTCCGGTTACTCCGTTTGGCTTCGAAGCGTGACGCAGCCTTGAACAATTGATTAAAGAAGGGGCCCTCTGCGGCCCCTTCTGCATTGCTGGATGTTTTCACTCCCGCCAAAGCGGGTCGGCCGCCATGCGAGCCAGCAGGAAATCGAGGAAGCTGCGCAGCAGCGGTGACATCTGTTTACGGGTGGCATACACCCCGTAAACGCCGAGTCGCTTGGGTTGCCACTGGGTCAGCAGCGGGATCAGCTCTCCCCGCTCCAGATAGGGTTGGGCGGAATAGCGCGGTTGCAGGCTGATCCCGGCGCCGCCCAGCGTCGCCTCCAGCAACAGGTTGGATATGTTGGCACTCAGGTTGCCGCTGACCGGCACCGACTCGGGGCCGTCCGGGCCGTTGAACTCCCACAGACTCTTGCCGAAGTAGGTGTAGGTGAGGCAGTTGTGCAGCGCCAGATCCTGCACCTTTTGCGGTGCCTGGTGGTTGGCCAGATAGGCCGGACTGGCGCAGACCACCGAGTGGCAGGTGCCAAGTCGGCGAGCCACCAGATTGGGGTCGAGATCGTTGGTGATGCGCACGGCCAGATCGATCCGCTCCTCCACCAGATTGACGGTTCTGTCCAGCAGCAGGATATCGATGGCGGTGCCCGGATATTGCGCCAGATAGTCGTTGGCTGCACCAACCAGCAAGGCTTCCGACAGGGAGTAACTGCTGGTGATCCGCAGTTGCCCCTTGGGAGCATCATCCCCCTTCACGGCGATCTGCTCCATCTCTTCTCCCAGCGCCAGCATGGCGCGGGCCCGGTTCAGCGCCTCCTCACCCGGGCCGGTCAGGCTGAGACGCCGGGTGGTGCGATGCAGCAGCCGGGCGCCCATCCAGCTTTCCAGCTCGGCCAGATAGCGCGACACCATGGCACGCGACATATCCAGTTTCTCGCCGGCGCCACTCAGGCTCCCCTGTTCGACTACGCTGACGAAGACCCGTAAAGCGGTCAGTCGATCCATGTATAGCTCTCTATATGTTCGATTTGTGCAACAGTGATGCGCTGTTAGTGCTGTATTTGCACCTTAAGTGATCTAATAAACTCTGTCCATCAAATGAACCCCCGAATGATTAATGAGGAAAACATGATGAACAACCTGATCCGCAACCTGACTCTGACCACCACCCTGTTGAGCGGCGCCGTTCTGGCGGGCCCGCTGAGCGTGACCGTCTACAACCCCGGTGAAAAGGCGATCTTCCCGGTCTCCTCCTCGCTGGTAGCGGGCGATAAAGAGGCCATCCTGATCGATGCCCAGTTCGACGTACAAAATGGTCAGGCGCTGGTCGACATGATCAAGAAGAGTGGCAAGCAGCTGACCACTGTCTATATCAGCGCCGGTGACCCCGACTTCTACTTTGGTCTGGAGCCGGTACTGGCAGCCTTCCCGAACGTGAAGGTGCTGGCCGACCAGCACGTGGTCGACCACATCAAGGAGACCAAGGATGCCAAACTGGCTTACTGGGGTCCGATCCTGGGCAAAGGGGCGCCGAAGAGCCTGACCGTGCCGCAAGTGATGACTGCCAGCCAGCTGACCCTTGATGGCGAGAAGATCGAAATCAAAGAGATGAACACACCGAATGCCTATCTCTGGGCCCCTTCCATCAAGACTGCTTTTGGTGGTGTGCCGGTTTACCACGGTGTGCATGTCTGGATGGCAGACAGCCAGACCAAAGCAGCACGCAACAACTGGGTTCAGGCTCTCGACAAGCTGCTGGCGCTGAAACCCGAGCGGGTAGTACCGGGCCACTTCCTGGGTGCTGAACCGAAAGGGAGCGAAGCGGTGACCTTTACCCGCGGTTATGTGCAGCGTTTCGAGCAAGAGTTGGCGAAGGCGAAGAACTCCGGCCAGCTGATCGATAGCTTGAAGAAGGCCTACCCCTCCCTGCCGGTTGACGATGGTCTGGCCATCGGTGCCAAGGTCAATACCGGCGAGATGAAGTGGTAATTCACTGAGCCGTATCCCTGTGTTTTTTTACCGGGCCAGAAGGCCCGGTTTTTTATCCTGAATGTGAAGAGAGATACCATGAAACAACAGAATCCCGTTCTCCATTACGTTTATGACCCCCTCTGTGGCTGGTGCTACGGTGCGGTGCCCCTGCTGCAAAGTGCTGCCACCATTACCGGGCTGAAGATTGAGCTCCATGCTGGCGGACTCTGGCTGGGTGTGCGTCGTCAGCCGATGGGCGAAGCGCTGCGCGACTATGTCCGCCCTCATGATCAGCGGATCGAAGCGCTGACCGGTCAGCCTTTTGGCGAGCGTTATTTCAACGATCTTCTGCTGCGTGAGGGTTGTCTGCTGGACTCCGAACCACCGATCCGTGCGGTACTGGCAGTCACCGCACAGGGTGGTGATGGCCTGACCATGCTGCACCGGATCCAGCAATCCCATTATCGGGACGGGATCTGGGTGGGCTCTGCCGAACATCTGGCCACGCTGGCTGCAGAGCAGGGGATCAGCGAAGACGCGTTCCAGCAAGCCTATTTGCAGGCCCCTCTGCTGCAACATTTGGCTGACAGCCAGGGGTGGATGAAGAGGGCGGGTGGTCAGGGCTACCCCACGCTTGGGCTGGAGTGCGATGGCAAGCTGAGCCCTGTCCGAGTGCCCGACTTCTTGGGCGACCCAGCCGGGTTGCGTCAGCATCTGCTGGAGCTGATGAAATAGTTATTAAAGTGTGAACAGACAATGCACCTTTAGCGCGGAGGGGGCAGGCCGATATTCCGGTATGCAGAAGAGATATGAAACACTTCGATTTTCTGCTTGCAGGCTATGCTCTATATGACCATTCCCGAAGGATGTCGCGGGAGTGAAGACCTATTTCAAGGAACCCCTCCTATGTTCAAAAACATGTCGATTGGTCAGAAGCTGAGTTTTGGATTCGCCATTCTGGCTTTGCTGGTGCTGGGTTTGGCCTGGTTCTCGATTAGCCAGTTGGCCAAGCTCTATGGTGATACCGAAACCATTACTACCAACTTGCTGCCTTCAACCCGTTATGCCAGCCAGATGCATGTAGCTATCTTGGATGCGCGTCGTTCCGAGCTGTCTCAGGTGATTGCGGGGCTCAACAAGGACGCCCAGGAGGTGAGTGAACGGACGCTCACCTTCAACAAGGCCAAGCTGGCGTTTGATACTGCAGCTCAAAAATATGGTGCAATGCCCTTTGCGACCGATGAAGAAAAACAGACCTATGAGCAACTGCTTAATGCTGGCGCCAAGTATTTCTCGGTGCATGAGGAGTTGGTCAATGCGTTTGCTGCCGGTGATCTGGATAAAGTCAGAAGTCTGCGCAAAAACGAGACCAGAGCGGCGTTGGAAGAGGCGGGGGCAAAGTCACTGCGATTGCGAGAAATCAACAATGAAATTGCGGAGCAGATGACCAAAGGGGTGGCCGATCTTTACGACAGTGCCAGAACCATGAGCATTGTTGTCAGCCTGATCACCCTTGGCTTTGTCGTTGTGATTGCCTGGTTGCTGACCGGCCAGATCCGCAATCCGGTTATGGTTCTCCTTGAGCAGACTCGCAGAGTCTCTGGCGGGGATCTCACCTCGCGCATCGATATGCAGCAGTTCAACAACGACGAATTGGGTACGCTGGCCAAGGGGTTTGGCGAGATGCAGACCAATTTGCGTACTCTGGTCAGCGAAGTATCAGGTTCAGTAGTGCAGCTGAGTTCTGCTGCCGAGGAGATTAGCTCGGTCGCCAGCCAGTCTGCCAACAATATGCATTCCCAGCAGCATGAGCTCAATCAGCTGGCAACGGCGATGAACGAGATGCAAGCCACAGTACAGGAGGTATCGCGCAACACCAGCGATGCCGCCAGTGCGGCCACTTCTGCCAGTGAAACTGCTGAACTGGGTGCCAAGACGGTCAATGATTCCATCCAGCGAATCGAGCGGGTGGCGAGTGCTATCGAGAGCACGGCAGTGGTGATCCGCCAGTTGGGTGATGACAGTCGCAACATCGGCATGGTGCTGGAAGTGATCCGCGGCATTGCCGAGCAGACCAACCTGCTGGCGCTCAACGCGGCTATCGAGGCTGCCCGTGCCGGTGAACAGGGGCGAGGGTTTGCGGTGGTGGCGGACGAGGTGAGAACCTTGGCCAAACGTACTCAGGACTCCACTTCCCAAATCAACAACATCATCGCCGAACTGCAACAACGTGCCGAGCAGGCTGGCAGCACCATGCAGCAGAGCCAGGATCTGATGAATACCACTGTGGCCACGGCGCGGGAAGCTGGCGAGTCTATCTCCCAGATCAGTGGTTCGGTCAGCAGTATCTCTCACATGAATATCCAGATCGCGACAGCGACCGAAGAGCAGGGGGCGGTGAGCGAAGAGCTCAACCGCAACGTGGTCAATATCAGCCACGCCTCCGAGGAGGTTGCTTCCGGTGCAACCCAGATGGCGCAGGCGTGCAATGAACTGAACCATCTGGCGACTCAGCTGCAGGAGATGGTGCGCCGTTTCCGGGTTTGATTGTTACAAAAGCAAGGCCGACAACCGCAAGGTTGTCGGCCTTTTTTATTAACGCAGCAATATGGCGTAAGCCCTGGGATGGCGATGGCTTGTTCCTGGTGCGGATATTGGGCATTCTGTTGACCCATTTGCCGGGCAGGACTCTTGCTGTATGAACCTTCGTGATCTCGAATATCTGGTGGCACTGGATGAGGAAAAGCACTTTCGCAAGGCGGCCGAGCGCTGCTTTGTCAGCCAGCCAACCCTGAGCGGCCAGTTGCGCAAGCTGGAAGATGAACTCGGGGTGATCCTGATTGAGCGCACCTCACGCAAGGTTCTGTTTACTCCTGCGGGGGATGCCATGGCCCAGCAGGCGAGACGTGTGCTCAAGGAAGTGCGTGAGCTCAAGAGTATCGGTCAGCACTTTTCCGAGCCCATGTCGGGGGAGATCCATATCGGATTTATCCCGACGGTGGGACCTTACCTGTTGCCCCGTATTATCCAAGCCCTGCGCGAGAGTTTCCCCCAGCTGGAATTCTATCTCTATGAAGAGCAGACCCAGAGCTTGCTCAAGCGGCTGGAGGAGGGAGAGCTGGATTGCGTCATTCTGGCCGAGATGGCTGGCATGGAGGGCTTTGGCTCTATCCCGCTTTATCACGAGCCGATGTGGCTGGCAGTGCCTTGCCAGCACCCGGAGGCAAGAGCCAAAGAGGTTCCCCTCGGACATCTCAAGGGTAAAAAGTTGCTGATGCTGGAGGATGGCCACTGCCTGCGGGATCAAGCCATGGGCTTCTGCTTTGCCGGAGGCATCGGTGAGGATCAGCGTTTCAAGGGAACCAGTCTGGAGACGCTGCGCAACATGGTGGCTGCTGGTAGTGGCATGACCCTCATCCCCCGTCTGGCTGTGCCTGCCGATCGTGATGAAGGGGGCGTCAGTTATCGACCTGTTATCGATCCGGTTCCCGGTCGCACGATCTCTTTGCTCTACCGTCACTACTCGGTACGTCGTCCATGTTTCAATGAACTGGCAACCAAAATTGCGGGCTTGATGAAGGTCGCTCTGGCGCAATAAAAAACCGGCAGTGCAGGCTGCCGGTTTGGTTTAAATCAATGGGCTGATTTAGAAGATATCGTCGGTGGAGACGGGGCCTTCTACATTCGGGTTATCGCCGTCATAAACCTGATTGCCATCAGAGGTCGGTGTCGCATAGCGGGTCGGTTCGGTTCCTTCCTTGAAGTATTCATCCGTACCGCCACCCGTGGCCAGCAAGCCGGTCTCACTGTCGATTTTGACGCTCATGATCCCTTCTGGCACCGGCATCTTGTGCTCGGGGATATTCTTGAGCGCTACCTTCATGAAGTCGATCCAGATAGGCTGGGCAGCACCACCGCCAAACTCGGCACGGCCCAGGCCGCGCTGATGGTTGTCAAAGCCGATCCATGAGGTTGCCACCAGATCTGGCGTGTACCCAGAGTACCAGGCATCACGTGATTCATTGGTGGTACCGGTTTTACCGGAAATATCGTGACGTTTCAGGTCACGCGCTGCCCGCCAACCGGTACCGCGCCAACCGTTGCCACCCCAGATTGCGGTGCTCAGGGTGTCGGTAATGAGGAAAGAGCTCTGGGCACTGATAGTGTGCGGAGCCATCACCGGAGCAGTAGGCGCAGACGCTCCTTCAGTTGTTAGTGCGGTTTGTACCGTTTGCTGGGGATCGCTTTGCTGCTCGCACGTGGCGCAGGCGATCGCCGGATTGGCCTGATAGAGGGTATTTTCCTGGCTGTCAGTTACCTTGTCGATAAAGTAAGGGGTGACCAGGAAACCGCCATTGGCCAGCACCGAGTAGCCGCGCACCACTTCAAGCGGGGTAAATTCGGCTGCGCCCAGTGCCAGTGCTTCATGGGGAGAAATGACATCACGGGGAAAACCGAAGCGGGTCAAACCGTCGACATACTCATCCATGCCGATGGCGCGCATCAGGCGTACTGCCATGACGTTCTTGGATTTTGCCAGTCCAAGGCGCAGTGATGTCGGACCATCGTAAACGGCCGGTGAGTTCTTGGGTTGCCACATCGGCCCCTTGGAGGGATCCCACTGGTTGATCGGGGCGTCGTTGATAAGTGACGCCAGGGTATAACCATGCTCCAGCGCGGTGGCATAGAGGAAAGGCTTGATGTTGGAACCAATCTGGCGACGCGCTTGATCAACCCGGTTGAACTTGGAGAGTTCGAAGCTGAAGCCACCGACCAGCGCTTCCAGCGCACCATTTTTCGGGTTCATGGCAACCAGTGCCGCGTTGACGTCCGGGATTTGAGCCAGCAACAGCTCCTCGCCCTGCTCGCGAATCCAGATCCGGGCGCCCACTTTCAACACATCCCGTGCAGATTTGGGGGCATAGCCCTGGCGGTCATCGGTAATAAAGGCACGAGCCCACTTGATGCCGTTCCAGCCAAGGGTGGCTTCTTCGCCATTTTTCAGAACCAGGGTGGCATTACGGTCATCCAGTTTGGTGACGACGGCAGCCATCAGCGGATCATAGGTAGGCTGTTTGGCCAGATGGGCGACGATCTGCTCGTAGTCCCAGCTCGGCTCGCCAGCTTTCCACAATTGTTCGCTCGGTCCGCGGTAGCCGTGGCGCATGTCATAGGCAAAGACACCGTCCAGCAGGGCCTGTCTGGCCGCGCGCTGACGTTCGGCAGAGACGGTGGTGTAGACATGCAGGCCCATGGTGTAGGCATCTTCACCAAACTGCTCGACCATTTTCTGGCGCACCATCTCACCCAGATAGGGGGCATGCAGGGTCACTTCGGCGCCGTGATAACGAGCCTTGATCGGCATCTTGGAGGCTTCGTCAAACTGGGCCTGAGTGATCTTGCCTGTCTCCAGCATCCGACCCAGCACCACATTGCGGCGTGCAAAGGCACGCTCCGGCGAACGGATTGGGTTGAGCATGGAGGGGGCCTTTGGCAGACCGGCGATGATGGCGATCTCGTCGAGTCCCAAATCTTTTACTTCTTTACCGAAGTAGACCTGGGCGGCTGCGCCGACACCAAATGCACGGTAACCAAGGGGAATCTTGTTGAGATAGAGCTCGAGGATCTCATCTTTGGAGAGGTTTTGCTCAATCCGCCAGGCAAGGAAGACCTCCTTGATCTTGCGGATCAGGGTTTTCTCGTTGCTCAGGAAGAAGTTACGGGCAACCTGCTGGGTGATGGTACTGGCCCCCTGACGGGCCTGGCCGGAGACCGCCCAGACAGTTGCTGCGCGCAGGATGCCGATGGGATCGATCCCCGGGTGCTCATAGAAGCGGGCATCTTCCGTTGCCAGTACGGCATCGATCATCGGCTTTGGAATTTCATCCAGACGCAACGGAATGCGACGGATCTCGCCATATTGGGCGATCAACTCGCCATCACGACTATAGACCCGCATCGGAGTTGCCAGTTTGACATCACGCAGCGCAGTAACGTCAGGCAGTTGAGGCTTGATGTAGAAGTAGATACCGATGAGGCTGGCAACACCCAGCACAGCACCCAGCATCATGACAATAAACAGGCGAACGAGCCATTTCAGCATGGAAGAACTACCAATCGTCTTAAAATTAGCCAACGGGCGCAGAGTATAGCCCTTTTGCTATCTGGAATTCGAGGTTTTCCTGTGGCGAGCCACCCACCTCGAAGGATGCGAGAGGTTAGCACTCCGGGGCGCAATAACCAAGGAGACGCCTTCCGATTAAGAAAGCGAGGCAAGTCACTTTTCGGTATAAACTTTATGACATTGATAGATAGAGCATTTAGGATAGCCAAAGACCTCTTCGGGTGGGCTGTCCTACACTCAACCCAGAAACCAAACCCAATAACGCATGGATGTGTATATGTTTGGGCTATTCAACAAGGGATCCCTCCTCCCGTTGGTGGGCGTTGATTTTGGCAGTCAGACCATCAAGGCGGTCACCCTCAGTGGACGTCCCGGCAAGCTGCATATCGATTCCGTCGCAGATATCGTTACCCCGAAGGGGACGCTGGTGGATTACCAGTTGCAGGATATCGAGCGAGTCAGCCAGTCCCTCAAAAGTCTTAAACGCCTGCTACCCGGTAACAGCGACTATGCCGCCACGGCTGTGACTGGTTCCAACGTTATTACCAAAGTTATTCAACTTGATGCCGCTCTCAGCGACAAGGAGCTGGAGAATCAGGTTCAGCTCGAGGCCGAGCAAATCATTCCCTTTCCGCTTGATGAGGTCAGCCTCGATTTTGAGGTGCTGGGTAATACTCTCAATAATGAAGAGCGTCTTGATGTGCTGCTCAGTGCAGCACGAACCGAAAGCGTGAATGGCAGGGTTAGCGCGCTTGCCGAGTCAGGTTTTATGGTCAAAGTGGTTGATATAGGGTCACATGCACTGGGACGCGCCGTGGTGACTTGTCTGCCCGAACTGCTGGAAAGCGAACGGCCTGTGGGGGTAATTGATATCGGTGCCAGCTCAATGACATTTGCGGCACTGGTTAAGGGAGAGGTTATCTACTCCCGGCTGCAAAACTTCGGTGGCGATCAATATAGCCAGGCACTCTCCTCCTTTTATGGCATGACGCAGGAAGAAGCAGAGCAGGCCAAGACCAAAGGCACGCTACCGGTGGATCATGAATTGGATGTGTTGATGCCCCATATCAACTCACTGCTTCAGCAGGTTCGTCGCAATATTCAACTCTTTTGCAGCTCTTCCGGCTATCGGGAAGTATCCAAGCTGGTGTTGAGCGGTGGAGGGAGCCTGTTGCCAGGTCTGGTGGTGCAGCTGAAAGAGGAAGTCAACTGCGAGGTATTGCACCCGGATCTCTTTGCCTTGTTTGGCAAACCCAAAAGTGAAGTCGAACAGTCACATGGTGCGAAATATATGACTGCGTTCGGGCTGGCCCTGAGGAGTTTCACTCCATGTCAAATATAAACCTCCTGCCCTGGCGCGAGGTACGAGCACAGCGCCAGAAGAAACAGTTTGGTGTCTTATTGGGAGCCTTTGTGCTGGCGACGGTTGCACTTGGTTTTTCTGTCGACTGGTTGGTTGAGCATCAGGTGGGCTCACAGCAGCAGCGAAATCAGCGTCTTGTTCAGGAGATGGCTATTTTGGATGCACATCTGGGAGAGATCCGGTTGCTCAAGGAGCGGCGCAAAGAGCTTATCGACAGGATGCAGCTTATCGAGCAGTTGCAGATGCGCCGCAACTTGCCGGTTCGCCTCTTCAACCAACTGCCATCTTTGGTGCCTAACGGGGTTTATCTCAATACTCTCGCCTTGCAGAACAATACGATAGATGTAAGTGGCAAGACGGAGGCATATGGTCGGGTAGCCAGCATGATGCGCAGGATTGATGCTTCCGGTTGGCTGGGACAGTCCAAGATCAGCACTATTTTTACTGCCGACGTTGAGCCTGTTTCCCTCAGCCAGTTTTCCATGATGTTCCTTATCGCCAACAATGCGGCAGCTGCCGATGATGCGAACAAGGAGAAAAAATGAACCTGCAGCAACTCAATGAGTTGGATTTCAACAACATAGCAAGCTGGCCCAAGGCTGCAAAAGTGATCTTTATTCTGTTTTGCTGTGTGTTGACTGGTGGGCTCCTCTACTACTACGTGATAGCAAATTCACTGGCTGTGCTGACACAAGAAACGGAGAAGGAGACTGAACTGAAGTCTCAGTTTGAGAGCAAAGCGATGCTTGCTGCGAACTTGGGGGTATACAAGGCTCAGATGGTTGAGCTGGAACATCTGGTTGATACCCAGCTAAAGCAACTGCCCAATACCCATGAAGTAGCGGGGTTACTGGATGACATCAGTTTTATTGCCACTGATAACGGCTTGAAGCTGAATCGAATTAATTGGGAACCTGAAGTGAAACACGAATTTTCGACTGAGCTTCCCATGCGTATCGAGGTGGTAGGAACCTATCATGAACTTGGCAAGTTCACGGCTGACATGGCTGCGTTACCTCGTATCGTCATCCTCGACTCCTTTACGCTCGATCAGAACAAGGATTCGGGAGACCTGATCTCGATGTCGATGTTGGCCAAGACCTACAAATATAACGGCAAAACAGTGGGGTCTAAATAATGAAGCGTATCTGCTGGTTGTTACCTGCTCTCCTGCTGGCGGGGTGTGGTGGCCAGGAGGACATCGATTCCTATATTGCCGACGTCAAAGCAAGGCCGCCGATCCCCATTGAACCATTGCCGGAGCTTAAGCCGTTTTCTCCCATGCACTACCAACAACAGGAGTTGCGTAGTCCCTTCATGATGCCTCAGCCTGAGGCGAGCAGTGGGGCTGAGAATAGTGCCAAGCTAAAGCCTGATTGTGCACAAGCAGTAAGCAATCGGGAAAAAGAGGTATTGGAGAATTACTCGTTGGCCAGCCTGTCGATGCAAGGTTCATTGGCCAAGGCCGGACAATTGTGGGCGTTGATCCGAACTCCCGATGGTCAGTCTATGCGGGTCGGGCTAAACCAGTATATGGGGCTTGATCAGGGGCGGGTCATCAAAATTACCGATACTGCAGTGGATTTGCTGGAAACCATACCGGATGGGAAGGGGTGCTGGGTAACAAGAGAAACCCAGTTGGCCATGGCCAATACGCAGGCAAAACAATAATCAGGGATGAGCAGCAATGAGAAGAACAATGGAACATGTAACCAAGGTGGCCCTGCTGTTTTGTGCCAGTGCCTTCACTCAGGCCTGGGCGGTTGCAACCCTGCAAGAGATCAAGGTCAATCCTCTGCTTGCTGACCAACTGCAGCTTGAATTGAGTTTTAGTGAACCAGTCAGCAGTTTTACCGATCGTCTCTCCTACCAACCCAATCAACTGCTGTTACATATTCCCGGTGCAGTCGGTGCCCTCAAGGTCAATCCGTTACCGATCCAGAGACAGGGGGTTGATAACATCAAGGTGGAAGGTAAAGGCGCCGGACTTGATATCAAGATCGCTCTTGATCAGCTGGCCCCATACCAAGTGCAGCAGCAGGGTAGCAAATTGCTGGTGTCGTTGGGGGAGGGGGCATCAACGGCGTCTTTTAGTGCAGAGAGTGCTCTGTTAACTCCGGCTGCGGTACCTGTTTCTACTTCAGCAGCTCCTGTCACCACATCGGCATTGATCAATTCCAACGTTGTAGCCAGTTCGCAGCCTATTCAACCGCAGGCGATGCCTGTTGCCTCAACGTCCTCAGCCAAACCCGTTCTCAATAATTATCAGAACAGTGGCGGTGGAGCCTATTTCAATACGGTAACTGGCGTTGATTTTCGTCGTGGCAAGGATGGTCAGGGCGAGTTTCTGGTGACACTGGACAACAGCTCCGCGGCGGTGGATGTGAGCAGTCGCGGCCAGACGGTGATGGCCAAATTCCACGGTACCAGCGTGCCTGACGGCTTGCTCAACCTTATCAATGTGCAGGATTTCGCGACCCCGGTTTCTCAGGTCGAAGTGTCCCGTCAGGGCAGTGATACCCTGTTCGAGCTTTCGGTGAATGGACAGTTTGATTATCGCTATGATCAGGCAGACAAAATGTTCATTATCGAGGTGAAAAAGCGCACGGCTGCGGCTGGTTCCAAGCAGTATCAAGGAAAGCCCATTTCATTGAACTTTCAGGATATTCCTGTAAGGACCGTGCTGCAGCTCATCGCTGACTTCAATAACCTCAACCTGGTCACTACCGATTCTGTATCTGGTAACATCACGCTGCGTCTTGATGGCGTACCTTGGGAGCAGGCACTCGATATCATCCTGAAGGTGCGTGGGCTGGATAAGCGGCTGGACAACAATATTCTGCTGGTTGCTCCTGCTGACGAGATTGCTACTCGCGAGAAGCAGCAGTTGGAGAGTCGCAATCAGGTCGCCGATTTGGCCCCGCTCTACACCGAATATCTGCAGATTAACTATGCCAAAGCATCTGAAGTCGCGGCATTGCTCTCCTCCCAAAGTACCAAGCTGCTCTCGTCCCGCGGTGCAGTCAGTGTGGACGAGCGTACCAATGTGCTGGTCGTGAAGGATACGGCTGAGGTGATCAGCAATATCAAGCGAATGCTGGATATTCTCGATATACCGGTCAAGCAGGTCGTTATTGAAGCTCGCATGGTAACCATTGATGATGGCTTTGACGAGGCTCTAGGTGTGCGTTGGGGCGTGACCAAGAATGATGGCCATGGCAACAGCACCTCTGGATCCATCGAAGGTAACGATACCTCGGGTAACAACAACGGCACATCGACGATTACCAGACCCACAACTGATGATCGCATGAACGTCAATCTACCTGTGACCAATGCGGCAGGCACACTGGCCTTCCAGGTGGCTCGTCTGGCCGATGGCACGCTTCTGGATCTTGAACTCTCTGCACTGGAGAAGGAGAGCAAGGCCGAAATCATCGCAAGCCCTCGGGTGACAACCGCCAACCAGAAACCGGCGCTGATTGAGCAGGGTACCGAGATCCCCTATGTAGAGTCATCTTCCAGTGGTGCTACTTCGGTTACCTTCAAAAAGGCGGTACTGAGTCTGAAAGTTACGCCGCAGATCACTCCCGACAACCGGGTGATCCTCGATCTGACCGTGACGCAGGATACCAAGGGTGAGACAGTGCCGACCGGCACAGGTGATGCCGTATCCATCAACGCCCAGTCCATCACCACTCAGGTGCTGGTGAACAATGGTGAGACCCTTGTACTCGGCGGTATTTATCAACAGACCATCAAGAGCGATGTGACCAAGGTGCCGCTGCTTGGGGATATTCCCGGATTGGGTGCCCTGTTTCGCAAGACAACCAGCGAGAACAAAAAGCGTGAGCTGCTGATTTTCGTGACCCCCAAGATAGTCACCGACGCTTTTTGAATGCTTTACATGTGAGGGTAAAACACATATAACCTTACGCCCCGACAAGGCTGGGGCGTAAGGGCTGCGGTTGCCAGTCCCGATTTCTATTGAGATAATCCCCCACCTGATCCATCGCAAGATAAGGTTCACAGGTACCCCGATCCAGTATTTATCGGGGTCGTACAGTTTGTAATTACTAACGAAAAGACATGGCTGAGAAACGCAATATTTTCCTGATAGGTCCCATGGGTGCGGGCAAGAGCACCATAGGTAGACATCTGGCAGAACAACTGCACATGGAGTTTTTCGACTCAGATCATGAGATTGAGCGCCGCAGTGGTGCTGATATCAGCTGGGTGTTCGATGTTGAAGGCGAAGAGGGTTTTCGGATCCGCGAAGAGAAGGTGATCGGCGAGCTGTCCGAACAGCAGGGTATCGTGCTGGCGACCGGTGGCGGTGCCATCAAGAGTCGCGAAACTCGCAATAAACTTTCTGCTCGTGGCATCGTGGTCTACCTCGAAACCACCATTGAAAAGCAGCTGGCGCGTACACAACGCGACAAGCGTCGCCCTCTGCTGCAGACCGAAGAGCCAGCTCGTGAAGTGCTTGAGCGTCTGGCACAAGAGCGTAATGCCCTGTATGAAGAGGTTGCCGATTTTGTGGTGCATACCGATGAGCAGAGTGCAAAAGTGGTTGCCAATCAAATCGTCAAGCTGATCGGTATGTAAACAAGAGGACGTCCATGGAACGGTTGAAGGTTGAATTGGGTGAACGCAGCTATCCCATCGAGATAGCTGCAGGCTTGTTGCAGCGTGCTGATGTGCTGACATCGGCTATCAAGGGCAAGCGGGTAATGATAGTGACGAACACGGTCGTTGCCCCGCTCTATCTTGAGCTGGTTACCTCCCGACTCTCCGGTTTTCAGGTCGAGCACCTGATCCTGCCGGATGGCGAGGCTTACAAGAACCTGGCAACCTTCGAGCAGATCATGTCTGCTCTGCTTGAAACCAGCCATGGCCGTGACTCTACGTTGATCGCCCTGGGGGGCGGTGTGATAGGGGATGTGGTGGGCTTTGCGGCAGCAAGCTATCAACGTGGCATTCCTTTTATCCAGATCCCGACCACCCTGCTCTCCCAGGTTGACTCCTCTGTGGGCGGTAAGACCGCTGTCAACCACCCCCTCGGCAAGAACATGATTGGGGCTTTTTATCAGCCCAAAGAAGTTGTAATCGATACCGAATGTTTGAGTACCTTGCCTGCCCGCGAATTTGCCGCAGGGATGGCCGAGGTGATCAAGTACGGCATTATTTGGGATGCAGATTTCTTCAGCTGGCTGGAGCAGAACATGGTTCTGCTGCAACAGCTTGATCCTGCGGCTTTGGCCTACGCCATCAAGCGCTGCTGCCAGATCAAGGCGGATGTGGTCGGTCAGGACGAGACCGAGCATGGCGTACGAGCACTGCTCAATCTGGGCCACACCTTTGGTCATGCTATCGAAGCGGAACAGGGCTACGGCAACTGGCTGCACGGTGAAGCGGTGGCGGCAGGTATTATGCTAGCCGCTTGGACGGCACTGGACCGTGGCGAGATGACCGAGCAGGAGGTCGCTCGGGTTCGCGCTCTGCTGTTGGCAGCAAACTTGCCGATCAAGGCGCCGGCCGAGATGGATTTTGCCGCTTTTATTCGCCATATGTGTCGTGACAAGAAGGTACTGGAAGGCAAGCTGCGTCTGGTTTTGCCGGTCGGTATCGGTCACGCACAGGTGGTTTCCGATGTCTCCGATGCAGAGTTGTTGGCGGTGATCGAGTCAGGTCGTGAGTAAACTCCTTCAATTTCCTTCCCAGCGGCAGCTGGTTGACCGGCTGCTGCATCTGATTGAATTCAATCATCCTTTTATCTTTCTCTCCGGCAAGCCCGGTAGCGGTCGCGGCACGCTCTGCGAGTCATTGCTCGGCAAACTGCCGGAAAAAGTGCGCGTTGTCAGCCTGATCGGCACCCCGGCCATGAAGATGGTGGATGTGCGTCAGCTGTTGTTGCCTCAAGTGGTGGCGCGCCCGCTGTTCAACCCGCAGGATGCGCTGGCTGACAGCTTCTTTCGCATGCTGGAGGGGAGCAAACCTGCCACCCTGTTGCTGATGATCGAGCGGGCAGACGAGTTGCCTGCCGAGCTGCTGGGTGAGCTGTGGGCCATCAGCCGCCACAACGATACGCTGGCAGCACCGCATCGCCTGGCCATCATCGTCTCCGGGAGTGATCACTGGTGTCGCAGCCAGCGGCCTCAGCTCAAAGGGCGAGCCATGCCGGCGCTGGAGCTGGAGGTGCCGCCACTGAGCCCACCCGAGCAACGCATCTTCTTGTATGAAAAGGCCAAAGAGCTCAAGATCCCGACGACCCTCTTGCCCAAGGTCAAAGTGGAAGAGATCCTGACTACGGCGAATGGACATCCGTCCACCATCATGCAGTTACTGGAGGATATCATGACCGACAGAAGGCCCAAGAAGCGCCAGGCCGAGTTGCCCGTCAAGAAGATTGCCACCGTCATCGCGGTGGTGGCTGGCGGTCTGCTGGCGATGAGCTATCTGCTGCCTGCGCTGTTTAGCAGCGACAGCAAACCTGCCATGCAAGACCCGGCTCAGACAACCCCCTTGCCCATCCCTGTTTCAGGCGGCGATCCCCTGACCGTTGGCGGTGGCGATAGCAGCCAGCAGGCTGCACAGGGTAATGGCAGCGGCGATGCTAGCAGTGCTACTGGCGTAGTGAAGGATTGGCAGCCGGAGGCCAAGGTGCTGCCCAAGTCGGTCGACAGCGATACCGTCACGACCGAATCTACCAACTACGAGGGGCGCCGGGTGGTGATCTCCGACGAGGTGGTGCAAAAGCTGATGAGCGAGCCCAAGGTGAGCGGTGCATTGCCGACCGATGTGGTTGACGAGCTGACCGGCAAAGGCCCGGCGGTGACGAGTGGTGCTGCCACGACGGCCACGATCACAGCCAAGGCAGCGACCAGTGCGCCGGTTACCGCAACGAGCAAAACCGTTACGCCTGCGGCAACCACCCGCAGCGAACCGGCCGCCGCGCAAGCGCCCAAGGTGGAGCTCACGCCCGTGGCGACTCTCACTAAGAAGCCGCGCAACCACTACAGCATCCAGTTGATGGGGGCGAGCAACACTAAGGCGGTGGATCAGTTTGTTGCCGAGCATGGTTTGGCGGGCAAGGTGTGGGTCTATCAGACCAAGTTCCGCGGTAGCCCCTGGTATGTGGTATTGCAGGGAGATTACGCCGGTCTGAGCCAGGCCAAAAGCGCCATTCGCAAACTCTCCCCCGAGCTGCTGAAAGGGCAGCCTTGGCCCAAGTCGTTTGCACAGGTACAAAAAGAGCTGAAGCAATAGCCTTGATACCGGATAAGGGGGTAGAATCGACCCCCTTTTTGGGTTTTGCCTTCTTACACACCGGATTTCCATGAAAAAAACACGCGCTTTTTTAAAATGGGCCGGGGGAAAATACTCCCTGGTTGAAGAGATCGCCGAGCGTTTGCCAGCCGGGCGTGTGTTGCTGGAGCCTTTCGTCGGGGCCGGTTCTGTCTTCCTCAATACCGACTACGACGCCTATGTGCTCAATGACATCAATCCGGATCTGATCGCCCTCTATAACCATCTCAAAGAGACACCGGATCACTTCATCGACGAAGCGCGCAAGCTGTTTGTGGCCGAGCATAACCACAAGGCTGCCTACTACCGGCTGCGTACCCAGTTCAACCAGACCGATACCAGCTTCGAGCGCTCCCTGCTGTTCCTCTTCCTCAACCGTCACGGCTTCAATGGCCTGTGCCGTTACAACAAGAAGGGAGGATTCAACGTCCCGTTTGGTTCCTACAAAAAGCCCTACTTCCCGGAGAAGGAGCTGTGGGCCTTTGCCGAGAAGGCGCAGAAAGCGACCTTTATCTGCGAAAGCTACGCCGATGCCATCAAGCGGGCCGAAGAGGATTGGGTTATCTACTGCGATCCTCCCTATGCGCCGCTCTCGACCACGGCGAGCTTCACCACCTATGCAGCCGGCGGCTTTACTCTGGACGATCAGGCGGTACTTGCCCGTCTGGCCCGTCACACCGCGGCACACAAGGGGGTGCCGGTGCTGATCAGCAACCACGATATCGAACTGACCCGCGAGCTCTACCGAGGAGCCCGTCTCGATGAGATCCTGGTCAAGCGCACCATCAGCCGCAATGGTGGTACCCGCAACAAGGTGGCCGAGCTGCTGGCGCTCTATCCGCCCGGAATCGAACCGGAGCAGGGCTACTACCCCAGCGACAGCGAGCTGCTGCCGCTGAGCTAGCAACAAGACGGCACCTTTGGGGCCGTTTTTGTTTGGCGAGCCGACCTGAATCGGAACAGGGGAGGGGATTGCCCCATTTCTCCCGCTTTCGAGTCGTTTTCGCCCGCCATTTACGTTAAAATTGCGCCGCTTTTTCTCCCTGGCTGCCAATGGATGATGCTGATGAAAGACTTTCTGATTGCCCCCTCGATCCTCTCTGCCGATTTTGCCCGTCTGGGTGACGACGTAGCCAAGGTACTGGCTGCCGGTGCCGACGTGGTTCACTTCGACGTGATGGACAACCACTATGTTCCCAACCTGACCATTGGCCCCATGGTCTGTCAGGCACTGCGTGACTTTGGTATCGAGGCTCCCATCGACGTGCATCTGATGGTCAAGCCGGTAGATCGCATCATTCCCGATTTTGCCAAGGCGGGTGCTTCCCTCATCACCTTCCATCCGGAAGCCTCTGACCATGTTGACCGCTCTTTGGGCCTCATCAAGGAGATGGGCTGCCAGGCGGGTCTGGTGCTGAATCCTGCAACCTCTCTCTCCTGCCTCGAGTATGTGATGGACAAGCTGGACGTGATCCTGCTGATGTCGGTCAACCCGGGCTTCGGTGGCCAGAGCTTCATCCCCGGCACCCTCGACAAGCTGCGTCAGGTGCGTCGTTTGATCGACAAGAGCGGCCGCGATATTCGCCTCGAGATCGATGGCGGGGTCAAGGTCGACAATATCCGTGAAATCGCCGAAGCGGGTGCCGACATGTTCGTGGCCGGCTCTGCCATCTTCGGCAAGCCCGATTACAAAGCGGTGATCGACCAGATGCGTGCGGAGCTGGCTCATGTCAAACGCTGAGCGCGCCTTTGACCTGGTGCTGTTCGATCTGGACGGCACCCTGATCGACAGCGCCGCCCAGCTGGCGCTGGCGGTCAATCTTACTCTGGCTGATCTGGGTCTGGCGCAAGCTGACGAAGCGGTTATCCGCACCTGGGTCGGCAATGGTGCCGACAAGCTGATCCAGCGGGCCCTTGCCTATCGCGAGGCCGACCCCGAGCTGTTTGCCAAGGCCAGGCCGATCTTTTTCCAGCACTACAACGCCAGTTTGCTGCAGGGGCTGGCCATGTATGATGGGGTGGCACAGAGTCTGCGTCGCCTGCAAACCCTGGGTTATCAGCAGGCCATTGTGACCAACAAGCCAAGCGATTTTGTCGCACCAATCCTCGATGCCCTCGGCATCAGCGATTGCTTCTCGCTCTGGCTTGGTGGCAACTGCGTACCGGTCAAGAAGCCGAGCCCGGAACCCTTGCTGCACGCCTGCCAGGAGCTGGGAGTGAGCCCGGCTCGCACCCTGATGGTGGGTGACTCCGAAAATGATGTGCTGGCGGCCAAGGCGGCCGGCATGAAGGTGGTGGGCCTGACCTACGGTTACAACTATGGCCGCCCCATTGCCGACTCCCGGCCTGACTGGGTGTTCGAACACTTTTCCCAGCTCGATGCGCTGCTGAGCTAAGCGCACCGCCGGACTGGCTGAATTACAAGGATTACTACTCTCATGACCAAACCAATCGTATTGAGCGGGGCGCAGCCCTCCGGTCAGCTGACCATCGGCAACTACATGGGCGCGCTGCGTCAGTGGGTCAACATGCAGGATGAGTACGACTGCCTCTACTGCATCGTCGACCTGCACGCTATCACCACCCGCCAGGATCCGGTGGCTCTGCGCAAGGCCTGCCTCGATGCGGCTGCCCTCTATCTGGCGGTCGGTATCGATCCCAAGAAGAGCACCGTCTTTATCCAGTCTCACGTGCCGCAGCACGCCGAGCTGGGCTGGATCCTCAACTGCTACACCCAGATGGGTGAGCTGTCGCGCATGACCCAGTTCAAGGACAAGTCCGCCCGTTTCGAGAACAACGTCAACGTCGGTCTGTTCGGTTATCCGGTGCTGATGGCGGCCGATATCCTGCTCTATCAGGCCAATCAGGTGCCGGTCGGCAACGACCAGAAGCAGCATCTCGAGCTGACCCGCGACATCTGCACCCGCTTCAACAACCTGTATGGTGAGGTGTTCACCCTGCCGGAACCCTTCATTCCGACCGAAGGGGCGCGGGTGATGAGCCTGCAGGATCCGACCAAGAAGATGTCCAAGTCTGATGACAACGAGGCCAACTTCATCGGTCTGCTGGAAGATCCCAAGCAGATCGTCAAGAAGATCAAGCGTGCGGTGACCGACTCCGACGATCCGGCAGTAGTTCGCTTCGATCCGGAGAACAAGCCCGGTGTCTCCAACCTGCTGACCCTGATGTCCGGTGTAACCGGTCGCTCCATCCCCGAGCTGGAACAGCATTTTGAAGGCAAGATGTATGGCCATCTCAAGACCGAAACCGCCGAAGCAGTCGTCGCGCTGCTGGAGCCGATTCAGGCCCGTTTCAATGAGCTGCGTCAGGATGAGGCCCATCTGATTGCGATTTTGGCCGAAGGGGCACAAAAGGCGCGTGAAAGGGCTGAAAAAACTTTGACCAGCGTATATGATGTAGTCGGCTTCGTTCCTCGAGCCTGACATACTGGGAAGGTGTAGTAGAAGAGAGCTGGGTATTTGCCTGGCTTTCTTTATTTTCCCCAGCTCTATTTTTGTTTGATTTTATTATTCCAACCCGGGATATATCCCCAAGAGTACCCATGTCTGTTCAACCAAATATTTCAATTGAAGAGCTGAGTGACAAAGGTCACTGGCTGCGCAAGTTTCGCAAGGCGAAAAACCTCAATACCCTGCAATTGATGGTCTCCAATGCCATCGACAAGCATCACAAGACCGCTGCCATCGCTGCCGCCATCTATCTGGCCGAATGTCAGCGTGAGCGGGAAATGGAGCAGGGTCGTTTTCTCGATCGTTAATTCTCCGCTGCTGGTTATCTTATGTTGCTGTTAATTGATAACTACGACTCCTTTACCTGGAATCTGGTGCAATATTTTGGTGCGCTGGGTCAGGAGGTAGAGGTCAGACGCAATGATGAACTGACGTTGGCCGATATCGAGCAGTTATCTCCCCGTTTTCTGGTTATCTCTCCCGGTCCCTGTACTCCCAACGAGGCAGGTATCTCTCTCGACGCCATCACCCATTTTGCCGGTAAACTGCCTATTCTCGGTGTCTGCCTTGGCCATCAGTCGCTGGCGCAGGCGTTTGGTGCCCGCGTAGTTCGCGCGCGTCAGGTGATGCACGGCAAGACCTCCCTCATCCGCCATCGCGGCGAAGGGGTATTCTGCGGTCTCAAGGATCCCCTGCGGGTGACCCGATATCATTCGCTGGTCGTGGAGCGCGAGACGCTGCCCGACTGCTTCAAGATCACCGCCTGGAGCGAGCATGCCGATGGCTCGTTCGACGAGATCATGGGAGTGCGTCACAAGACGCTCAACATCGAGGGCGTACAGTTCCATCCGGAGAGTATTTTGAGCGAGCAGGGTCATTTGTTACTGGCCAATTTTCTGACCCGTTCATAAAAAGTTGTGACCGCCTTCTCAATATAGAGAGAAGGCAAAAAAAATTTCTCTGACACTTTATTCACCCCCTCTGCTGCCCAAATTATCTCTTGCCAAGCCCCCCTGAGTCGTTATGCAATGCGGTTGCCTAAAATATCAGGGGCAGTCGAACATTGTTCCTTACAGGCCCTCTTGTTACAGACTTTTTACTTTATTTCTGTGATAATCCCGTCACGTTTACACGGATTTAACTTTTGGGCGGTGGATTATTCTGTCGCCGAATCGAAGGAGAGCTATATGTCAGAGTTGTTGGCAGTGACACGTGAAGTGTTTGATGAAGTGATGGTTCCCAACTATGCGCCGGCCAAGATCATTCCGGTTCGTGGCGAAGGATCACGTGTCTGGGATCAGGATGGTCGCGAGTATGTCGACTTTGCCGGGGGCATCGCTGTAAACGGCCTGGGTCACTGCCATCCCAAGCTGGTCGAGGCCCTGAAAAGCCAGGGCGAGAAGCTGTGGCACCTCTCCAACGTGATGACCAACGAGCCGGCCCTGCGTCTGGCCAAGAAGCTGGTCGCCGCCACCTTTGCCGACAAGGTCTACTTCTGCAACTCCGGCGCCGAGGCGAACGAGGCCGCCCTCAAGCTGGCTCGTCGCTACGCCATCGAAAAGTTCGGTGAGCAGAAGACCCAGATCATCGCCTTCAATCAGGGCTTCCATGGTCGCACCTTCTTTACCGTCAGCGTCGGCGGTCAGGCTGCCTACTCTGATGGTTTCGGGCCCAAGCCCGGTGACATCACCCACGTCCCCTATAACGATCTGGCCGCGCTGGCTGACGTGATCTCCGACAACACCTGTGCCGTGGTGATGGAACCGCTGCAGGGGGAGGGTGGCATCATTCGTCCAACCGACGAGTTTGCCAAAGGAGTGCGCGAGCTGTGCGACAAGCACAATGCCCTGCTCATCTATGACGAAGTGCAGTCCGGTGTCGGTCGTACCGGTGAGCTCTACGCCTACATGGGGCTTGGCGTCACGCCGGATATCCTTACCAGCGCCAAGGCGCTGGGTGGCGGTTTCCCCATCGGCGCCATGCTGACTACCAGCGAAATCGCCTCTTACCTAAAAGTGGGCACTCACGGCTCTACTTACGGCGGCAACCCGCTGGCCTGTGCGGTGGCGGAAGCAGTGATCGATGTGATCAACACCCCGGAGGTGCTGGCGGGTATCAAGCAACGCGAGCAGCTGTTCCGCGAGGGGCTTGAGGCAATTAACGCCAAATACCACTGCTTTAGCGAGATCCGCGGCAAGGGGCTGCTGCTGGGCGCTGCCCTGAGCGAAGAGTACAAGGGACGTTCCCGTGACTTCCTGCTGGCCTCCATCGATCAGGGGCTGATGGCGCTGGTTGCCGGCACCAACGTGGTTCGTTTTGCTCCTTCGCTGGTGATCCCGGAAGCGGACATCAAGGAGGGGTTGGCCCGCTTCGAGAAAGCGGTCGCCCAGGTGGTTAACGCCTGATCCAAATTGAGGTGGGGAGCCCTCCCGGCAGGAGCCGGGACCCCACCTGACGTCAATGAAAGGGAGTTGTCATTTATGTTGGTTATCCGTCCCATCGAGCAAAAAGATTTTGCCGGGCTCAAGACCTGCGCCATCGAGTCCGGCACCGGCATGACCTCGTTGCCTGTCAACGATGAGCTGCTGCAGCGCAAGATCGATGCTTCCACCCAAACTTTCTCCGACAAGCCGGCCGGCAAGGGGGACTGCCTCTACTTCTTCGTGGCAGAGGATCTCGAGACCGGCGAGATGGTAGGGACCTGCGCCATCGATGCGGCAGTCGGTCTCTCCCAGCCGTTTTACAACTACCACATCGGCAAGGTGGTGCACTCCTCACCCAAACTCGGCATCTACAACGTCGTTGAAACCCTGACTCTCTCCAACGACTACACCGGCAACTCCGAGCTCTGCACCCTGTTCTTGCGCGAATGTGCCCGCGAGGGGCTCAACGGTCGCCTGCTCTCCAAGCACCGTTTTCTGTTTATGGCCGAGCACCCGGAGCTGTTTGACGAGACCGTCTTCGCCGAGATGCGCGGCGTCTCCGATGCCAACGGTCACAGCCCCTTCTACGAGTGGCTGCAAACTCACTTCTTCTCGATGGACTTTCCCACCGTCGACTATCTGACCGGTATCGGCAAGAAGCGCTTTATCGCCGAGCTGATGCCCAAGTACCCCATCTACGTCAATTTGCTGAGCAACGAGGCGCGGGCCGTCATTGGCCAGACCCACGAGAAGACCCGCCCCGCCATCAAGATGCTGCAGGATGAGGGCTTCGTGAACCGTGGCTATGTCGATATCTTCGATGCGGGCCCCACTGTCGAATGCGACGTGAAGAATATCCGCAGCGTGCGCCGCAGCAAGAAGCTGCGGGTGCTGGTGGGTGAGCCCATCGGTGGCAAGACCCACCTCATCTGCAACAGCCGCTTTGAACAGTACCGCGCCTGCTACGGCAATATCCGGGTCGATCTGGACAAGCACGAGGCCATCATTCCGCCCAAGATGGCGGCGGCACTCAAGGTGCAGGATGGCGACATGGTGCGGGTAGTCGACCTCGACTGAGGCGGACAGGACTAGCAAACCGATTATCAAGCAGGCAGCCGAGGCTGCCTGTCAGCGACAGGGAGTGAATGGATGAGCCAGTTAGTGCAATTTATCGACGGTCAGTGGCTTGCCGGTGAAGGCAAGCCGTTCGAGTCACGGGATCCGGCCAAAAACGAGGTGATCTGGCAGGGTGCTGCCGCCAGTGCGGCTCAGGTCGATGCAGCCGTCAAGGCGGCCCGCGCCGCCTTCTACCACTGGTCTGATATGGAGCTTGAGGATCGCCTGACCATAGTGCGTCGCTATGCCGACCTGCTGGGTGAACACAAGGAAGCGTTGGCGCTGACTATCGCCCGCGAAACCGGCAAACCGTTGTGGGAGACCCGCACCGAAGTGGCCGCCATGCAGGGCAAGATCGCTATCTCCATCCGCGCCCATGACGAGCGCACCGGTACGGTGGAAAACCCCATGCCGGGCGCCAAGGCGTTTGTCCGTCACAAGCCCCACGGTGTGGTGGCGGTGTTCGGCCCCTACAACTTCCCGGGCCATCTGCCCAACGGCCATATCGTGCCGGCGCTGATCGCGGGCAATGCCGTGGTGTTCAAACCCTCCGAGCTGACCCCCATGGTGGCGGAAGCCATGCTCAAGGTGTGGCAGGAGGCGGGGCTGCCCAAAGGGGTCATCAATCTGGTGCAGGGCGAGGTCGAGACCGGCAAGGCGCTGGCTGGCCACGCTGATATCGATGGCCTCTTCTTTACCGGTTCATCCCGTACCGGCCATTTCCTCCATCAGCAGTTTGCCGGCCAGCCGGGCAAAATTCTGGCTCTCGAGATGGGTGGCAACAATCCGCTGATCGTGAAAGACGTGAGCGATATCGACGGCGCCGTCCATGCCATTGTCCAGTCGGCGTTTATCACCTCCGGCCAGCGCTGCACCTGCTCGCGCCGCCTGTTTGTCGAACGCGGCGAGCGTGGCGATGCTCTGGTCAAGCGACTGGTCGAGGTGGTCGGCAAGATCAAGGTCGGCCTCTACGACGCCGCCGAGCAGCCGTTTATGGGGGCGATGATCAGCGAGAAAGCTGCGATTGGCATGGTCGAAGCACAAGCCAACCTGCAACAGCTGGGCGGCGAGAGCCTGCAGGTGCTTGAGCACCTGAAAGCAGGAACCGGATTTGTCTCCCCGGGCATCATCGACGTGACCGCGGTCAGCGCGCTGCCGGACGAAGAGTACTTCGGTCCGCTGCTGCAGCTCATTCGCTATGACGATTTCGATGCGGCCATCGATCTGGCCAATGCCACTCGCTACGGTCTCTCGGCCGGTCTGCTGGGGGACAAGGAGGCGGACTGGAATCACTTCTTCAAGCGGATCCGTGCTGGCATCGTCAACTGGAACAAGCCCATTACCGGTGCCTCCAGTGCCGCGCCGTTTGGCGGTATCGGCGCTTCCGGCAACCACAGGGCGAGTGCCTACTACGCCGCTGACTACTGTGCTTATCCGGTTGCCTCCGTGGAAGACAGCAAGGCCGCTATGCCGGAGCAGCTGTCTCCTGGCTTGACGTTTTAAGAGAAAATGGGGATGCCAATGCAGCAGAGATGGCTCAACGCCGCCGACTACTGTGTCATATCCCCGGTTGCATCCGTAGAAGACAGCAAGGCGGCAATGTCGGAACAGCTGTCTCCCGGTCTGAGCTTCTGACAATAACGACAGGGGCATCCGGCGGGTGCCCCGACCTGTACCCGCAATCAAAGGAAAGAGAGATGCAAAAGGATATCGACACCCTGTTCAGTCATCTGTGGGACAACTACATCAAGGTGACGCCGAGCGCCCTCAAGGTGCACACCCTGCTGGGGGGCGGTGAGCCTATCGTCAACGATCACGTGGCGTTTCGTACCTACAACCTGCCCAAGCTGGGGCTGGAGAAGCTGGCCGCCCACTTTCTGGCGCTGGGGTATGAGCAGAAGGGCGAGTACGTCTTCAAGGCGAAAAAGCTCTACGCCAAGCACTTCGAGCATAAAGATCCGGACGCTCCCAAGGTATTTATCAGCGAGTTGAAGGTTGAGGAGCTCTCCCCGGCTGCGCAGGCCATCATCCACAAGCTGGCCGATCAGGTGCCCGAGCATCTGACTGATACCCCGGCGTTTCTATACGCCGGTGCTCCCTGGCAGGTCTCTTACGCCGACTATCAGACCCTGCTGGCGGAGAGCGAGTATGCGGCCTGGATGGCTGCCTGGGGTTATCGTGCCAACCATTTCACGGTCAATATCAACAAGTTGAAGGATTTCGACACCATCCATCAGGTCAATGCGGCGCTCAAGGCGGCCGGGTTCGTGCTCAACAGCGTGGGTGGCGAGGTGAAAGGGGACCGCCACGTGATGCTGGAGCAATCCTCCACCATGGCCGACAAGGCGGATGTGCCGTTCAGCGATGGGGTGCGCACCATCCCGAGCTGCTTCTATGAATTCGCCCTGCGCTACCCGCAGCCAGATGGCGTGCTCTATCCGGGCTTCGTCGAGGCGTCGGCCGACAAGATCTTCGAATCGACCAACGCGATGTAAAGGTTGGTGACCGGCACGGGTTGTGCCGTGCCACTTGGCATGAGAACGCCTCCCTTGCGGAGGCGTTTTGTTTGCCGCGGGTGGTGGCGTCCTCTCAGGTTATCAATGACTTAAGAGGAGAGGGGTTATAGGTTTTGCTGGTGTTTGGCGTGGCCGAATTGTTGATAAAAATGTGAACGAGATCACTCGATACGCCACAGATTGACGCAGGAAACCGGGCAAAAAGGAGTAGAATGACGCTTTATTTTTGCGGGGCCAATCGATGCCTAACTATCACTTTTTCAAGCAAGGTCAGTCGCTTACCTATCTCGATGCGAATGCACCCAGCTATAGCGATGAGCGTCGACATCTGGTTGCGCAGGGTTTTGCTGCCATTGCTGCGCCCACCTTTGCGGATAGTCCGAGCAAGGCGTTGGAGTTGCTGTGCGCTCATCAGAAGCAGCATGAGTTGCATGCCGATGGCTTTAGTCTCACTGTGTCTGAAGTGCCTGCGTCTGCGGCCTCCCTCTCGGGCAAATAGGTCGGGCAAATAGGCGCCAGCCAGAGAGGAGTCGGGGAGCTGTCAGGCTCCCCGAAAATGATTGCAGTTGTGCCCTGGCACGGTGGTGATGTCCCCGTTATCTCGGGTGCCACTCACCCTCAAGCACCAGCACGGTATCCATCCCTGCCGCCTTGCCTGCCTCGAGCCCGATCTGGGTATCTTCAAACACCAGACAGTTGGCCGGATGGGCCCCCAGCTGTTCGGCCACCTGCAAGAAGGTGTCCGGGTGTGGCTTGTGGTTGATGACGTCATCGGCGCTCACCACCACAGAGATATAGGCGTCGAGACCGGTACTCTTCAGGATCGACTCCGCCTGATTGCGCGGTGAACCGGTACCAATCCCCATCGGCACCTTGCCGTGGTAGTGCCTGACCAGCTCCCACATCCGGGGGAAGACGCTGACCTTGTCGATATGCTCCATGTAGAGGGCAATCTTGCGGCGGGCGAAGGCGTCGGCGTCTACCTCCAGTCCCTGCTGCTCGGCCAGCATGGCGATGATCTTGCGAGTCGGAATGCCACCGTACTGGTAGAGCTGCTCCCGCTTGAAGGGGATGCCGAATTCGGCGCAGGTGAGCTCCCAGGCATCGAGATGGAGGGGCATGGAATCAACCAGAGTGCCATCCATATCGAAAATCAGGGCATCGTAGTGATCAAACCGGTACTGCTCGCTCATGGGGACTCCTTGGCTAAATAGGGCAGGCTAGCAGATCGGGGGCTTTGATTGTGGGATCGGCCTCATGGTTGAGGATGGCCGACCGTGGTTTTTTCTCTCTCTTGCTGATTTGTGAGACAATAATTCGCTCAATGCCGGATCCTTTGGCATATCAGATCAGCGAGTCCGCTTATGACCTCGAAAATATCCCCTAAAACCATCTTCTCGAGTGTGGCGCTGGTGATTGCGCTCGGTTCACTGGAAAAGAGCATAGTCACCACCCCGCTCCCTATGATCGGCGCAGAGTTGCACGCCGGCGCCGCCCTCACCTGGGTGGTGACCGCCTACTTGCTGGCAGCCACCGCCGTGCTGCCCCTTTACGGCAAACTGAGTGATCTCTTTGGCCGGGTGCGGATGCTCAATATCGGCATCGGCCTGTTTCTGGCGGGCTCGGTGGCCTGCGCGCTCTCCCAGGATCTGCCGACCCTGCTGGCGGCCCGGGTACTGCAAGGGCTGGGAGGCGGCGGCCTGATTGCCCTCGCGTTTACCGTGATTGCCGACACCATACCGCCACGGGAGGTGGGCAAGTATCAGGGCTACATCTCGGCGGTCTATGCGGTCTCCAGCATCGCGGGCCCCTTGCTCGGTGGCTATTTTACCGAGCAGCTCAGCTGGCGCTGGATCTTCTGGATCAACCTGCCGCTCGGTGCGCTGGCGATCTTCCTGATCAATCGCAACCTCAAGCAGCTCAATGTCCGTCGTCACAGCCGCTTCGACTGGAAGGGGGCGGCGCTGCTCATTACCGTCACCACCCTGACCCTGTTGCTGCTCTCGCCGGAGACAGCTCTGCCCGCCATCTGGCTGGCGGGTGCGCTGGCGGTGGCCTTGTTGCTGCTGATCCTGATTGAGCGACGGGCTCACGATCCCATCCTGCCTGCCCATCTGGCGCGCCTGCCCGGCTATCTGGTGAGCGTGCTGCTGGTGATGCTCTCCCAGTTGCTGATGTTTGCTGTGCTGGTCTATCTGCCGCTGCAGATGCAGTGGCAGAAGGGGCTGAGCGCTAGCCAGAGCGGGATGAGCATGGTGATCTTCATGATCTGCATCACCGCCGGGGCCTTTGTCGGCGGCAAGCTGATTGGCCGTACCGGTCACTACAAGAGCTTTGTGGCGGTGGGGTTTGCGCTGGCAGCGGTAGCGCTGTGGCAGATCCACTTCGATGCCTGGGTCAAGCTGGCCCTCGGGTTTGCCGGTATCGGTCTTGGTTTGGTGCTACCCGCCCTCTCGGTGGTGGTGCAAAATGCCCTGCCACGGGAGGATCGCGGCATCGGCATGTCGCTGTTCAACTTCGGCCGTGAGCTGGGGGGCGCAGTCGGGGTGGCCATCTGCTCCATGCTGTTCCACTCTCAGCTGCCTGCAGGCAGTGCCGGTCAGCTCAGCTCATTGAGCCCGCAGCTGCTGGCCCCCGGTTTCAGTGCTACCTATATCGGGATGGCAATTATTGCCACCTTTGCACTGTTGCTCACCCTGCTGGCGCTCAAGCGCCATGAGCTGGCCTCCATCAATGCCTGAGCAGGCAATAACGCTCGATAGATAGCATCAGGGCTCCCCGCGGGGAGCCCTGATTGTTATTGGGTGAAAGAGTGGCAACCACCATCAAGCCATACGCGGGTTACTCCTGCGCCGGGCTCTCCTTGCCCGCCAGCTGGCTTAGCCAGGTGAAGCGGCGGTTGGCCTCCTGCTCTGCCTCTTCATAGAGCTGGCTGGCTACCTCCGGCAGCTGGCGCTCCAGCCGCTGGAAGCGGGGCTCGTGGCGCAAGGTCTCGGCCAGCGAGGCATTGGGGGCCCGCGAGTCGAGCGCCAGCGGCAATTTACCCTCGTCAGCGCGGCGCGGGTCGAAGCGGTAGAGGGGCCAGAAACCGGTGGCAGTCAGCTGCTTCATCTGCTCATGGCTCTCGGCCATGTCGTAGCCATGCTCCTCGCAGGGGCTGTAGGCGATGATGAGTGAGGGGCCCGGGTAGGCTTCCGCCTCCTGAATCGCCTTCACCGTCTGGTTCATCTGGGCGCCGAGGGAGATCTGCGCCACATAGACGTGACCATACATCATCACGCTGGCGCCGAGATCCTTGCGCGCCTTGCGTTTGCCTTGCTCACCAAACTTGGTGATGGCCCCAAGCGGGGTTGCCTTCGACTGTTGGCCGCCGGTGTTGGAGTAGCACTGGGTGTCGAGCACCAGCACATTGATGTTCTCCCCCAGACTCAGCACATGATCGAGCCCGCCAAAGCCGATGTCGTAGGCCCAGCCATCGCCACCGATGAGCCAGACCGATTTCTCCACCAGATAGTCCGCATCGCGAGCCAGCTCTTGGGCTGCCGGGATCTGGCTCCCCTGCAGCAGCGTTCGCAACTGCTGGATATGGGCCCGCTGCTCGGAAACCGGCAGGGTGGCATCGCCGAGCACCTCGCGCAGCGCTGCCGGGATGGTGTCGCCCAGGCTCGCCAGCAGACGGCGCACCCGCTCCCTGTGCTGATCGACGGTAAGACGGAAGCCCAGTCCGAACTCGGCGTTGTCTTCAAACAACGAGTTGGCCCAGGCCGGCCCGCGCCCCTCGGCGTTGGTGGTGTAGGGGGTGGTAGGCAGGTTGCCGCCATAAATGGACGAGCAGCCGGTGGCGTTGGCAATCAGCAGCCGATCGCCATAGAGCTGGGTCAGCAACTTGATATAGGGAGTCTCGCCACAGCCGGAGCAGGCGCCCGAGTATTCAAACAGCGGCGAGATGAGCTGGGAGGTGCGAATGTCGATACGCTCCAGCTGCTCGGCGCTGCGCTCGGGCAGATCGAGGAAGAAGTCGTAGTTGGCCTTCTGCTCGTCGAGGTGTTCGAGGCGTGAAGCCATATTGATCGCCTTGCGATCCGGGTTGCTGCGATCCTTGGCCGGGCATACCTCGACGCAGAGATTGCAGCCGGTGCAATCCTCCGGCGCCACCTGCAGCACGTACTGCTGGCTGCGCATGTCACGGGATTTCACATCCAGCGCATCGAGGGTGGCGGGGGCAGCGGCCAGCGCATCCGGTTCTACCACCTTGGCGCGAATGGCCGAGTGAGGACAGGCGGCGACACAGTAGTTGCACTGGGTGCAGAGCTCCGCCTCCCAGATTGGGATCTCCTTGGCGATGTTGCGCTTCTCCCAGCGGGTGGTGCCGACTGGCCAGGTGCCATCCGGCGGGAAGGCGGAGACCGGCAGGTTGTCCCCCAGCCCCGCCAGCATGGCGGCGGTGACGGTCTGGACAAAGTCGGGGGCCTTGGCGGAAACCACCGGCGGGCGCGGGCGGCTGGCGGGATCCTGCTCGCCAAGTGGCACCCGGGTCAGGGCTGCGCAGGTTGCCTCCAGTGCCATCCAGTTGCGCTCGACCAGCGTCTGCCCCTTGCTGCCATAGCTGCTGGCGATGGCCTGCTTCAGCAGGCTGGTCGCCTCTGCGGGGGGAATGATGGCGCTGAGCTGGAAGAAGGCCATCTGCATCACGGTATTGATGCGGTTACCGAGCTGGCAGTCGCGGGCAATTTTGGCGGCGTTGATGATGTAGAAACGCGCCTCTTTCTCGCGCAGGGCATGCTGCACCTCGCTGGGTAGTCGTTGCCAGATCTCCGCTTCGCTGTAAGGGGTGTTGAGCAGGAAGATGCCACCTGCTTTCAAGCGCTCCGCCATCTGGTACTTGTCGACAAACTGCCACTGATGGCAGCCGATAAAGTCCGCCTCTTCCACCAGATAGGCCGATTGCAGCGGCCGCTCGCCCACCCGCAGGTGAGAGACGGTGAGGCCGCCCGCCTTCTTGGAGTCGTAGACGAAATAGCCCTGCGGATAGAGGTCGGTGTGGTTGCCGAGGATCTTGATGCTGTTCTTGGCCGCCGAGACGGTGCCGTCGCTGCCAAGGCCGTAGAAGAGCGCCTCCACCTTGTGTTGCTGGCCGTGGACGGGGCTTTGCGAATCCAGCGCGGGCAGCGGCAGCGAGAGACCTGTGATGTCATCGAAGATGCCGACGGTAAAGCGCGGACGCGGGTTCTCTTGCGCCAGTTCGGCAAACACTGCCACTGCGCAAGCGGGGCCGAACTCTTTGGAGGAGAGGCCATAGCGACCGCCGATCACCCGCGGCAGGCTTGCCCGCTCGCCCCGGCTGACCGCTTCGGCCAGCGCCGTCATCACGTCGAGATAGAGGGGCTCGGCCTGTGCGCCCGGCTCCTTGGTACGATCCAGCACGGCGATGGTGCGGGCACTCTCGGGAATCGCGGCCAGCAGGTGCCCGGCCGAGAAGGGACGGAACAGCCGCACCTTCACCAGCCCCACCTTCTCCCCTTGGGCAAGCAGGCGTTCGATGACTTCTTCACAGGTGCCGATGGCCGAGCCCATCAGCACCACAATCCGCTCCGCCTGCGGGTGGCCGACATATTCAAACGGTCGGTAGTGGCGGCCGGTCTGCTCGCCAAAAGCCTGCATCGCCTCGCTCACATTGCCATAGGCAGCGTCATACCAGGGGTTGCTCGCCTCCCGACACTGGAAGTAGGTGTCCGGGTTGGCGGCGGTGCCGCGAATGACCGGTTTGTCGGGGGTGAGCGCCCGGTCACGATGAGCACGGATGGCATCGGCGGGCAGCAGGGCACGCAGGGTGTCGTCAGCGAGCGGCGCTATCTTGGCGATCTCGTGAGAGGTACGAAAGCCGTCGAAGAAGTGGATAAAGGGAAGGCGGCTGTTGAGGCTCGCTATCTGGGAGATCAGGGCAAAGTCCTGCGCCTCCTGCACATTGCTGGCACAGAGCATGGCACAGCCGGTCTGGCGCACCGCCATCACGTCAGAGTGATCGCCAAAGATCGATAGCGCGTGGGTCGCCACGGTGCGTGCCGCCACATGCAGCACGAAGGGGATGAGCTGACCCGCCAGCTTGTAGAGGTTGGGGATCATCAGCAGCAAACCCTGCGACGAGGTAAACGAGGTCGCCAGCGCGCCGGTCTGCAGGGCGCCGTGGACGGCGGCAATGGCGCCCCCTTCCGACTGCATCTCGACAACCCGGGGCACATCCCCCCAGAGGTTCTTGCCCCGCTCGCTCGACCAGGCCGACGACTGTTCAGCCATGGCCGAACTGGGGGTTATGGGGTAGATGGCGATGACTTCGCTGGTGCGGTACGCCACCGAGGCGACTGCGTTATTCCCGTCTGTGGTGATCATGTGTTTTCCACTTTGCTATGCCAGTTTGAAGGCCGATAGTTGCATCGGCAATGGATAGGTCGCAGGCATAGTAAGAGGGGCAATGAGAGCGTATCAAACGGGATAAATAATCAATTAATAAGTCAGTAATAGTGGTTAATTTAACCCCTTCGAGTGGGGGCGTGATTTTCTGCTAGTAGCCGGTGGGGTGGCGATTGACGGGCCATTGCTATGGCCCGTCAACACGGGGCTAACCCTGCTCCACTTGCAGCCAGATGGCGCACTGATAAGGGGCGAAGAGCTGCATCGGTTCGCTTGGGTAATTGGCCATCAGCAACCGCATCTCGTCTGCCACCTTGTCGAAGTGGGGCATCGGCAAGGGGTTCGCCGTGAGATTGGCGAGCAGCAGCAGGGTGTGCCGCTCTCCGCTGGCCGGATCCTGCCAGTGGCGGCGATAGCTGATGCGCTCGAGATCATCCCCATCCAGCAGCTCGAATTTGCCGTGGCGAACGACAGGGTGAGCCTTGCGCAGGGCGATGAGCTGGCGATAGCAGTGAAACGGCGAGTCGGGGCGAGTCAGCTGCTCGGCGGCATTAATCTCGATGTGATTGGCGTTGAGGGCAATCCAGGGTGTGGTGGAGGTGAAACCGGCGTGGGGACCAGCATCCCACTGCATCGGGGTACGGGCATTGTCGCGGCTGATGGCATCGAGCCGCCGACTCAGCTCGGCAGGATCCAGCTCCGAGTGGCTGGTGCGGTAGTTGATGGCCTCCACATCGCGCAGCTCGCCCGGCTGCCAGTGGCGGTT
>NZ_CAWNWX010000081.1:0-10775 GCF_963878195.1 Aeromonas sp. HMWF016 | reverse complement strand
TGAAGGGAGTGCCCTGCATCATGTGCAGCACCATGGCCCACAGCTTGGCGCTGGTTTCCCGCCACTCTGGCCTGTCATCGCCAAAGCGGGAGACGGCACGGGGCAGGTCGTGGTTGCCGAGAAACAGGCTGTTCCAGCCACGCCCATGCAACCCCTGCTGGTGGCGGGTCATGGCTCGCTTGAAGGCGAGGGGATCAAAGCGGGATGACCACTTGTCACTGCCCAGCCCCAGATGCTCGAAGTTGAACACCATGCTGAACTCGCTGCCATCCGTGCTGGAGTAGCGCTGCATATGGGCGAGATCGGCCCCCCAGGTCTCCCCCACCGTAATGATCCCCTTGCCGCCGAAGCTCGCAGCATTGAGCTCACGGATATAGTCGTGCAGGCGCGGGCCATTGCTCATGGCAAGTCGGTCCCACACCTTGCTCACCATGTCGATCACATCGAAGCGAAATCCCTTGATCCCTTTGCCCAGCCAGAAGTTGATCACCTCTGCCATCTCGGCCCGCACCGCCGGGTTGTCCCAGTCCAGATCGGCTTGGCTCGCATCGAAGTTGTGCAGGTAGTAGCGATCAAGCGCTGGTACATACTGCCAGCCGCTACCACCAAAAATCGAGGTGATGGGGTGAGCGTTGACAAAGGCTTGGTCGCGAAATACGTAGTACTCCTGATAACGGGGATCCCCCGCCAGCGCCTGCCTGAACCACGCGTGCTCGGTGGAGGTGTGGTTGGCGACGATATCCATCATGATGCCGATGCCGCGGGCAGCCGCTTCGCTGATCAGCTGTTCCATCTCGACCAAGGTGCCGAAGGCGGGGTCGATGGTGCGGTAGTCCGCCACGTCATAGCCGTTGTCCCGCTTGGGGGAGCGATAGATGGGGGTGAGCCAGATCAGGTCAACACCCAGTTGCGCTAGATAGTCGAGGCGCTGGCGGATGCCGTTGATATCGCCCATTCCGTCGCCATCGCTGTCCTGAAAACTCATGGGGTAGATTTGGTAGATGACACAGCTATCGAGGTCGATATCGGGTGTGTGGATGGTCCGCGGGTTCATCAGCTTGGCCGGTTGGGGGAGAAGATTTTCTATCTTACGCAGATGAACGGGTACTCGACAGAGCAGGGGAAACCTTGAAAAGGGTTCCATAGTTGGCTGATTGCCAAAAGTGCGGGAAGGGTCACAAAGGTGCCATCCCAAGCCACGGTAGTGGTCGGGATGGCACGGCACTTAGCGCTGATGCTATGCAGGAATATAGGTTATTGAGCAGCCTTGGCCTGCTCGCTGCGCTGCTCCTGCTGGCGTTCGGTCTGCGCCTCCAGCTCCTTGCCGAGGAAGTAGTTCAGGAAGGTGCGGATCACCGCGATGATGGCAAGGCGGATCAGCTCCTCCTTGCTCGGCGCCACCGTGGTGGCCAGGATGTCGGCGGCCAGCTGGAACTCCAGCGCCAGAATGAGCCAGCTGCCAAAACAGAGGCGAATGCGGGGAAAGCCCGGTTCGTGATCCTCCATCCGTGCCGCCAGCCAGAGGGTCTTGCCAAGCCCTATCACCACACAGGCGATGGAGATGATCTCCAGCAGCAGCTGGAACAGCTCGACCCCGTGCATCATCCCTTCTCTCAGGCTTGCTATCTCAAACACTCGGGTCACCTCCCTGATTCAAAAGAGGACACTATTAACACATCACTCGGCAAAGGCCAAATCCGGTTCAGGCAATCAGTTTGAATTCAATCACATAGAGCGGCGGCAGATCAGGGTAGATGTCGCGGATCACATCTTTAAGCTCGGGGAGGGTCATGTTCTCCTGACGGGCGTGCTCCTCATTCAGTTCATCGAAGGCCACTGCGTTGACTGAGAGCACCTCGATGGTGCCAAAGGGCTGGTGCTCCGGGTTGGTGAAGAGGGCCAGCTGCTGGCCGGGCTGCCAGTTGGCTTCGCTCTCGTCGCGGATGGTGATGGTCTTGCGGCCCGCCTGAATGTCGGCAACGAAGCGGCTGAAGAAGGTGAACTCTGGATAGGTGTGAGTAGACATGGTGACTCCTGACAGGGTGAATCGAAATGGGATGAATGGAAATCAAAGGTCGAGATAGGCGCGCAGCCTGGCCAGATCGGCGATAACGGGGCCGTCGCTGCCGTCGGCAACTATGCCCTGTTCGACCAGCTCCTTGAGGGCACGCCGGTAAACCCGCTCGGTGGTGCCGAAGCGCGCCGCTTCATGGGCTCGCTTGCGTGACCCCAGCATGGGGGTGCGCTGGCGTTCTCGCCACAGTTCATAGGCGATGTTGTAGGCAATGGGGTGGAGCAGCCGGCTGGTGGTGATCTCCAGGGTATCGAGATAGTCGCTGGCAAGCGCCGCAGCGAAAAAGAGGGTCAGCTCCGGCTCGACCAGTAGGCGTTGGGCCAGCTTGTGAGCACAGATGACTCGGGCGTCCAGCTCGGTCTCGGCCACCACGTTCCACTGCACCGGGGTGGCGCTGAAGAACTCCATTTCGCCGAAGATCTGGCTGTGACACTCAATCTCGCCAAGCTGGAAGATGCGGCCCGAGTGAACCGCACTGTTGAGGGAGACCCGCCCTGCGCTCACCAGATAGAGCTGCTCGCTCAGCTCCCCTTGGCGCATGATCGATTCGCCCGGCAGGTAGCGACGCAGAAACAGGGTGCACGCTTCCAGCGCCGCGGCAAAGCGGGGTTCCAGTTTGGCGAGTTCGGCGTGAAAACGACCGAGGGGATAGGGCTGTTGCTGCATGACGTACCTGTCGCACCGATGACGGGGGCCATGAGGCTAGCAAGAGCACGGGCCGGATACCAGCCCGCCTCCTGTCGAATGTGCCGTGATTAACGATTTGCGGGTTATTGCACCAGGGCGTGGAGGGCGGCGGCGATGGCGTTTCGCTCGCCGTTCATCATGGCCTGCTCGGCGTTGGCGTATTCATTGACCCCATCTTGCACATCCTGCTCGAACAGCACCACGTTGCAGAGCACGGCGGCAACCCGTACCTTGCGCAGGCGCCCCACGGCCAGCAGGGAGGCGCTCTCCATGTCTGCGCCGAGCACGCCACGGGCATGCCAGTAGCGGCACACCTCCTGCTCGTCATCCCGATAGAAGCTGTCGTGGGAGCGCACCAGCCCGTGCCAATGAGGTTGGCCGCTGGCCGCTACCTGATTGAGCAGGGCGGCCTGCAGCCAGATGTCGGCACAGGCGGGGTACTCGGCAGGCAGGTAGGCCTGCGAGGCCCCCTCATTGCGTACCGCCCCTTCCACCACGATAAGGTCGCCAAGGCCGATGTCGTGCTGCAGGGCGCCGGCGGAGCCGACCCGAATAAGCGAGCGGGCCCCCGCCTGCACCAGCTCCTCCAGCGCTATGATGGCCGAGGCACCGCCGATGCCGGTGCTGCAAACCGTGATCGGCACTCCCTGATAACGGCCATTGATGAGACGAAACTCCCGGTTTTGCCCCAGCACCTCACACTGTTCGAGCTGGCTGGCGATGCGATCAACCCGGGCCGGGTCGCCGCACAGCACCACCCGCTCGGCAATCTGGTCGGGGCGGCACTGGAGGTGAGGTAGCAGCGTCATGGCTTACACCCCCTGTGGCTGGCGCTTGGCGGCAATCACCCAGAGGCGGGTGCCGTTGGCGGCGATAAAGAGCAGGATCAGGTATTCGAGCGACATGGCGTAGACACCCTGCGCGGCATAGATACCGATGCTGATGATGTTGATGACCACCCAGAGGATCCAGTTCTCCACGTATTTGCGGGTCATCAGGATCTGTGCCACTACCGAGAGCACCGTCATGGTGGCATCCCAGAACGGGAAGGCATCAGGGGAAGGCTCGGGAGTGGCGAGTCCGGCACCAAACAGGTTGAGCAACGCGACCGAGGTTCGCGCCAGCGCCGCAAATACCGGGTCGATATAACGGGTCAGCAGGGCGATGGCCAGCACGCTCACCAATGCAGTGACGATGAGCTTGGATTTGCTGAGCCAGCGGATCTGCAGGGTATCCCCCTGAGCGTTGGCGGGACGGGTCCAGGCGTACCAGCCGTAGACGTTGGCGCAGAAGAAGAACAGCTGCAGCAGCAACAGCCCGTAGAGCTGGATCTGGAAGAAGATGATGGCAAACAGGGTGACGTTGATAAGACCGAACAGGTAGTTGATGGTCTTCTCCTGACTGGCGAACCAGATACAGGCCAGACCGAACAGGGTACCGATGGCTTCAATCCACGACATGGCGTAGCCGCCACCCAGCGGGATGGTCACCAGGGTGTTATTGATGCTGAACAGCTCGAATATGCTCATTTTCTGATCCTTGGCATGGAGGTAGTGCGAGGGTGCCATTCTAGGTGGCGCGGCAGCTGCCGGGCAGGACTTTTGTCCCCCCTGTGCTTGGCACACATCAAAGAAATCCAATCCGATGACCGCCTATTCAAGCACTGATGGGTTATGGTGCGATAGCTGGCCGGACTTTATTGATATGTAACAAGACCATAGCTTCATGACTGTGGTCTGATAGAGTCCACTCTCCGGGAGGAGAATCGTGTTGTAAAAGGAGGTTTCATTGAATTCCGAGCTTGTCTGGGTGCTCTCTCTGCTGGCGGGTGCCATCTATCTCTTCATGACCAATAAAGTCCGGATGGACGTGGTCGCCCTGTTGATCATTATCCTCTTTGTGCTGAGCGGCACCCTCACTCTGCCGGAGGCGCTGGCGGGCTTCAGTGATCCCAACGTCATTCTGATTGCCGCCCTGTTCGTGGTCGGGGATGGGTTGGTGCGCACCGGTATCGCCTATCAGGTGGGGGATGCGCTGGTGAAGGTGGCGGGCAGCAGCGAGACCAAGCTGCTGGTGCTGCTGATGGTGGCGGTGGCGAGTCTGGGGGCTGTGATGAGCAGCACCGGGGTGGTGGCCATCTTTATCCCGGTGGTGCTGAGCGTGGCGAACCGGATGGGGATTCCGGCTGGTCGCCTGATGATGCCGCTCGGTTTTGCCGGGCTTATCAGCGGCATGATGACGCTGGTGGCGACACCGCCCAACATGGTGGTCAACAGTGAACTGATGCGCCATGGCATTCACGGCTTCACCTTTTTCAGCTTCACACCGCTCGGTGCCCTGATCCTGCTGTGCGGGATTGTCTACATGCTGCTGGTGCGTGGCTCCCTGGTGGGCGAGGGGGAAGAGGGCAAAGGCAAACAGAGCGGACGCCGCACCTTTCGCGACCTTATCCGCGACTATCGCCTTACCGGCCGGGCTCGCCGGTTGGCGCTGCGGCCCGATTCACCGCTGATTGGCCATACCCTGGATGAGCTGCAACTGCGCGCCCGCTATGGCGCCCACGTCATCGGGGTAGAGCGCTGGCGCAAGTTTCGCCGGGTGATGGTGCCGGTCTCGGGGATCAGTGAATTTCAGGCCAGGGATGTGCTGCTGATCGACATGTCCGATCCCGAGATCGACATTCGCGAGTTTTGCAGCGAGGCGCGCCTTGAGCCGATGATCCTGCGCGGCGAGTACTTCTCCGATCAGGCGCGGGAGGTGGGGATGGCCGAGGTGTCGCTTATTCCCGAGTCGAGCCTGCTTGGTAAAACCGTGCGCGAGGTGACCTTCCGCTCCACCTACGGTTTGAGCGTGGTGGGGCTGCGCCGGGATGGCGAGACGATGGGGGGCAAGCTGGTGGATGAGCCGCTGCAGATGGGGGATACCCTGCTGGTGGTGGGCAACTGGAGTCATATCCGGCTGCTGCAAACCCACAGCCGTGACTTTCTGCTGATGGGGCTGCCAGCCGAGGTAGACGAGATGGCGCCGGCCCGCAGTCAGGCTATCCACGCCCTTATCTCCCTCGGGGTGATGATCCTGCTGATGGTGACCGATCCGGTGCCCAACGTCATTGCCGCGCTGATCGCCTGTCTGCTGATGGGCAAGTTTCGCTGCATCGATATGGAGAGCGCCTACAAGTCAATTCACTGGCCGACCCTGATCCTGATTGTCGGCATGCTCCCCTTTGCGCTGGCGCTGCAAAAAACCGGCGGGGTGGATCTCATTGTGGGCGGGTTGATGAGCGCAGTGGGGGAGATGGGGCCGCGGGTGATGCTGGCCAGTCTGTTTGCCCTCTGCGCAGTGATCGGTTTGTTCATCTCCAACACGGCGACGGCGGTATTGATGGCGCCGATTGCTTTGGGCACGGCGCAGCAGATGGGGGTATCGTCCTATCCGTTTGCCATGACTATCGCCATCGCAGCCTCTGCTGCCTTCATGACGCCGGTCTCGTCACCGGTGAATACCTTGGTATTGGGGCCGGGCAACTACAAGTTCGCCGACTTTATTCGCATCGGCGTGCCCTTTACCCTGCTGGTAATGGCGGTGAGCGTGGTAGCCATTCCCTGGTTCTTCCCGTTCTGACCATTCGATGCAAATAGGTGTTTATCTGGCGGCCTGCGGGCCGCTTTTTTATGGACGATGAGAAGGTCGGGAAGGGGGATCAGCAGGAGAGTGGGCAAAAAGAGGCAAATTTCAGATACAAAAAAACCAGCATAAAGCTGGTCTGTTTGGTACTTCTTTCAATGGTGCGGAAGGAGAGACTCGAACTCTCACGCCTAGGGCGCCAGAACCTAAATCTGGTGCGTCTACCAATTTCGCCACTTCCGCAAATTGATGGTGGCTATGACGGGATTCGAACCTGTGACCCCCGCATTATGAGTGCGATGCTCTAACCAACTGAGCTACATAGCCTTTGTTATCGACCACAAAGTGGAAGAGAACAGAATAATGGCTGGGGCACTAGGATTCGAACCTAGGTATGGCGAGATCAAAACCCGCTGCCTTACCGCTTGGCGATGCCCCAACAGTGATGCCTGACAGAAACTATCAAACACCTTTAAAAAATGGCTGGGGCACTAGGATTCGAACCTAGGTATGGCGAGATCAAAACCCGCTGCCTTACCGCTTGGCGATGCCCCAACTAAGGATGGTGGCTATGACGGGATTCGAACCTGTGACCCCCGCATTATGAGTGCGATGCTCTAACCAACTGAGCTACATAGCCAACCTTGCTTCCGGTGAGTCGTTACCTCGTCACCGTGCGGGCCGAATTATGCGTATCTGGCTCTGGGGCGTCAACCATTTTTTTGCCAGAAAAACTCAATTTGAGTGCGTTTGGCCAGTTATTGGTCTCTGTTGCGCAAAAGCCCAACAATCTGCATTTTTTTACGTCATCTCCTGCTTTGGTGTAACGGCAAAAGATAAAAACGCAGGCTTGTGAGGGTTGCCTTGTCATAGGGTAGAGAGGAGAGAAAAGGGGGTTGCCACTGGGAGAGAAGAGTGTTTGGCTCCTTTCTATGTCGTCCAGCTGCTACTTTTTAAATCAATATGTTATTCGATGGTCACTCACAGCAGGGTTGTCTTGTGGGGATTTGCCGCTACAAACGGGTAAACAGGGAGATTTTTGGCATGCCAGTCACCTTTGCAAGGCGCTTTTTGCGGTTTTGAGTGTTGCCTGCACGGCTGCATTCCCCGATTGCAATATGGGTTGTTGTCATTTGAGTTCTACAGAAGTGGTTTCTGGCCAGCAGGCCGGGAGTGAGCGTCATTTTTGCGAGCCGTCTCACCCCTCTTTCCCCTGACGCAACCCGGTCAAGTCGGTAAGCTTGGGAGAGTCACCAAAGGCAAGGACGCCCGATGAACTTCACTTTTCGCCAGATCCGCTATTTTGTGGCTGTTGCCGACAGTCTGTCGGTGAGCCGCGCAGCCCAGGAGCTGCACATCTCCCAGTCCGCCGTCACCGGCGCCATTCGCGAGCTGGAGGAGGGGGTGGGCGCCACCCTGTTCGAGCGGGGCCCGCGCGGAGTGACGCTCACCCCTCAGGGCCACCAGTTTCTGCTCCATGCCCGGCGCATCCTCGGCGCCATGAGCGATGCGGCCCATTCCCTGAAAGGAACCGCACGCGAAGAGGAGGGGAGCCTCACCATAGGTGTCACCAGTCTGGTGGCGGGTTACTACCTCTCCGATGCCCTCGGCCGCTTTCGCCGCCTCTTTCCGGCTGTGCATATAGAAGTGAAAGAGGATGAGCAGGCGTTTCTCGAGCACCAGCTGGTCAATGGCGAGATCGATGTGGGGCTCTTGATGACCAACCGCACCATCCGCCACGAGGCGTTCGATACCGAGTTGCTGACCCGTTCACCGCTGCGGCTCTGGTTGCCGGTCAATCACCCCCTCTGCGCCCAGCCCTCCATCTCGTTGACCGAACTGGCCAACGAGCCGCTCATCGCCCTCACCGCCGACCAGATGGAGCAGGTGATTCAGGCTGGACTGCGTCGTTATGGCCTGCGGCCGCGCATCGTGCTGCGCACCGGTTCGGTGGAAGCGGTGCGCAGTCTGGTGACCAGCCATCTCGGTCTGGCCCTGCTGCCGGATTTTGCCTACCGCCCCTGGTCGCTGGAGCAGGAGCGGGTGGAGGCGCGGGAGATCAAGGAGCCGATCCCAGCCATCGATATCGGGCTGGTGTGGCGACGTGGCTCGCGTCTGCCGTGGGCGGCGCGCGAATTTATTGAAATAGCCAAGGAGCAGGGGCGGCTGCGCGCCCGGCTCGGGCCGGCCAGATAGGGTTCATACGACGTCGGTATCACTTTTCCCGATAGCTTGGCCCCTGAAAATTGAAATTCTCATTGCTCTCTCCTTCCCCTACGCTCACTCAAGCGTTAACAGGATGTTAATTCACTACTGGAGAAGGAGATCACCATGAGACTGACCGCACTCTGTCTCGGATTGCTGGCGTCGTCCCTGCCGCTGCACGCAGCGCAGAAAGGGGAGGGACAGGTTGACATCGTCGCCTGGGCCGGCTACGTGGAGCGGGGCGAAACCGACAAGAACTACGACTGGGTGACCGGTTTCGAGCAGGCTACCGGCTGCAAGGTGACGGTGAAGACCGCCGCTACGTCGGACGAGATGGTCGCCCTGATGAATGAAGGGGGCTTCGATCTGGTGACCGCCTCGGGAGATGCCAGTCTGCGTCTCATCGCCGGTGGCAAGGTGCAACCCCTCGAACTGTCGCGCATCCCCAGCTGGAGCAAGGTTGATCCCCGTCTGCAAAATGCCCCCTGGCACACGGTAAACGGCAAGCACTACGGCGTGCCTTACCAGTGGGGCTCCAACGTTCTGATGTACAACACCAAGGTCTTCCCCAAGGCGCCCGACTCCTGGTCCGTGGCATTCGAAGCCCAGACCCTGCCCGATGGCAAGCCCAACAAGGGGCGTATTCAGGCCTTTGATGGCCCCATCTATATCGCCGATGCCGCTCTCTATCTGATGACGCACAAGCCGGAGCTGGGGATCAAGGATCCCTACGAGCTGAATGAGGATCAGTACAAGGCGGCGCTGGAGCTGCTGCGCCAGCAGCGGCAACTGGTCGGTCGCTATTGGCACGATGCCTTTGTGCAGATCGACGACTTCAAGAATGAAGGGGTAGTGGCGTCGAGTTCCTGGCCGTTCCAGGCCAATACGCTGGCCGCGGACAAGCAGCCGGTTGCCACCGTGGTACCCAAAGAGGGGGTCACCGGCTGGGCCGATACCACCATGCTGCATGCCGAAGCCAAACACCCGGTTTGTGCCTATCAGTGGCTCGAACACTCCCTCGACAACAAGCTGCAGGGGGATCTCGCCTCCTGGTTTGGTTCCGTGCCGGTGGTTCCCGCGGCTTGCCAGGGCAATTCCCTGCTTGGCGCCGAGGGGTGCAAGACCAACGGAGCTGACAACTTCGCCCGGGTGCACTTCTGGCGTACCCCGGTCAGCCAGTGCAAGAGCCAGGGAACCTGCGTCCCTTACTACCGCTGGGTCTCCGATTACATCGCCATTCTTGGCGGCCGCTGACACGTCCGGGCCGGCTTGCCGGCCCCTCACTCTGGAGTCAATTCATGCACGCAGTTCAGTTTGAACGGGTGAGCCGTCACTATGGCGCCGTCAAGGCGGTGGACGAGGTGTCGCTGGCTATTGCGCCGGGGGAGTTCTTCTCCCTGCTGGGGCCGAGCGGTTCCGGCAAGACCACCTGTCTGCGGATGCTGGCCGGGTTCGAGTACCCGACCGGTGGCACCATCCGCCTCTTTGGCGAGGAGTGCTCGACGCGTCCACCCTACGAGCGCCCACTCAATACCGTCTTTCAGGATTACGCCCTCTTTCCCAACATGAATGTGCGGGACAACATCGCCTACGGGCTGATGATCAAGGGGATCGACAAGGTCACCCGCCACCGCCGCGCCGACGAGATGCTCGAACTGGTGCGCCTGCCCGGGGTGGGGGATCGCCGCCCGGGTCAGCTCTCCGGTGGCCAGCGCCAGCGCATCGCCATCGCCCGCGCCCTCATCAACCAGCCGCGGGTGCTGCTGCTGGATGAACCGCTCGGCGCCCTCGATCTCAAGCTGCGCGAGCAGATGCAGCTCGAACTCAAGGCGCTGCAGCGCCAGCTCGGCATCACCTTTATCTTCGTGACCCACGATCAGCAGGAGGCGCTCTCCATGAGCGATCGCATCTGCATCTTCAATCAGGGTCGCATCGAGCAGGTCGCCTCTCCCGAGACCATCTACGACACGCCAGCCACCCCCTTCGTGGCCCGCTTTGTCGGCAGCGTCAACCTGTTCGAAGGAGAAGCCGCCCGCCGTCTCACCGGCCAGAGCGGTCAGGTGATGGTGCGTCCGGAGCGGATCCGCCTCGCCACGGCCGGAGTGCCCGGCTGGTCCGGCGAGGTGCGCGAGGTGGAGTATCTCGGCCCCTATGTGCGCTACCGGGTGCGTATCGACAGTGATAT
>NZ_CAWNWX010000080.1:10292-19853 GCF_963878195.1 Aeromonas sp. HMWF016 | reverse complement strand
GATTTAAATCAATAAATTACGTTTTTTGTTATTCTGTGATCTGACTCATGTCATCAGACGTTAAATAGTTTAAAAATGCCTTTTGCAGCCATCTTTTGCGGGTGCTTTTACATTGATTTCAATCAAATAAAGGTGATATAAAACCACAGTCATCATGGGCGAGAATAAATTTCAGCTGGTTGTTTTGTAAATGTTAAACATTAGCTTTCTTTGTTCTCAGTTATTGCCTTGTTGTTAATGCTGGTTGTTAGTAATGGGGTTTTGTTGTGAGAGCTCATGGCGGGACCCATTTGATGGCCATCAACGGAAGCTTTGTCCTAAAACTTAAAATAGCCGTGCCAATAATCGGTGAGGAAACATCATGATTGCTGAGCATGTGGTAGACCTATCGCGGTTCCAGTTCGCTGCGACGGCCCTTTATCACTTCTTGTTTGTACCCCTGACGCTGGGAATGGCCTTTCTCCTGGCGATCATGGAATCTGTCTATGTGATGACCAACAACACCATCTACCGGGACATGACCAAATTCTGGGGTAAGTTGTTTGGTATCAACTTTGCTTTGGGGGTAACCACAGGCCTGGCCATGGAGTTCCAGTTCGGGACGAACTGGGCTTACTACTCCCATTATGTCGGCGATATCTTCGGGGCCCCGCTGGCAATCGAAGGGCTGATGGCCTTCTTCCTGGAGTCCACCTTCGTCGGTATGTTCTTCTTTGGTTGGGATCGTCTGAGCAAGCATCAGCATCTGGCTGCCACCTGGTTGATGGCGCTGGGTACCAACCTCTCCGCCCTCTGGATCCTGGTCGCTAACGGCTGGATGCAGAACCCGGTCGGTGCCGAGTTCAACTTCGAATCCATGCGGATGGAGATGATGAGCTTCGCTGACGTGGTGCTCAACCCGGTTGCTCAGGTCAAGTTCGTCCACACTGTGGCGGCTGGCTATACCTGTGGCGCCATGTTTGTGCTGGGTATCTCCTCTTACTACCTGCTGAAGAATCGTGATGTGGCGTTTGCCCGTCGCTCCTTCGCCATTGCCGCTGCGTTCGGTATGGCTTCCATCGTGTCCGTGCTGATCCTCGGTGACGAATCCGGTTACGAGACCGGTGAGGTGCAGAAGGTGAAACTGGCCGCTATCGAAGCCGAGTGGGAAACTGAACCTGCTCCGGCCGCATTTACCTTGTTCGGTATTCCGAATCAGGAAGAGATGCGCACCGACTACGCCATCAAGATCCCTTATGCTCTTGGCATTATCGCGACCCGTTCTCTGGACGGTCAGGTAACCGGTCTGAAGGATTTGAAGAGCGAGCACGAACTGCGCGTCCGTAACGGTATGACCGCTTACGACCTGCTGACCAAGCTGCAATCCGGTGACAAGTCTGACGAGACTCGCGCTCGCTTCGACGAAGTGAAGCAGGATCTGGGCTACGGTCTGCTGCTCAAGCGCTACACCAGCAACGTGACTGACGCCACCGATGAACAGATCAAGGCCGCTGTGGATGACTCCATCCCGCAGGTACTGCCGCTGTTCTTCGCCTTCCGCATCATGGTTGCCGTCGGCATGCTGATGCTGGTGCTGATTGGTATGGCCTTCTATGACAGTGCCCGTCACCAGATCGGCAAGCGCAAGTGGCTGCTCAAGGGTCTGCTGTGGGGTATCCCGTTGCCGTGGATCGCTATCGAAGCTGGCTGGTTTGTTGCTGAATATGGTCGCCAACCCTGGACCATTGCAGAGGTGTTGCCGACTTCCCTCTCTGCATCCAACTTGGCTGCATCTGAAATCTGGTTCTCTCTGATCGGTATCTGCCTGTTCTATACCGTACTTCTGGTTATCGAGATGTACCTGATGTTCAAGTATGCCCGTCTTGGCCCCAGCAGCCTGAAGACTGGCAAGTATCACTTTGAACAGATCAAGGCATAAGGAGAGCGACCATGTTTGATTACGAAACTCTGCGTGTCATCTGGTGGGCTCTGGTCGGCGTACTGCTGATCGGTTTTGCCATCACTGACGGCTTCGACATGGGGGTAGGGGCACTGCTCCCGTTCGTCGGCAAGAAAGATGTCGAGCGCCGTGTGATGCTCAACACCATGGGGCCGCACTGGGAAGGTAACCAGGTTTGGCTGGTCACTGCCGGTGGCGCCTTGTTCGCCGCCTGGCCGATGGTGTATGCCGCGACCTTCTCCGGCTTCTACATCGCCATGATCCTGACGCTGATGGCGCTGTTCCTGCGTCCGGTCGGCTTCAAGTACCGCTCGCTGCGTGCTGATGCCAAATGGCGCAGCAACTGGGATTGGGCCTTGTTCGCCGGCAGTGCCGTTCCTCCCATCGTGTTTGGTGTGGCCTTTGGCAACCTGCTGCAAGGTGTTCCGTTCGAGTTTAACCAGTTCATGATGTTGACCTATCACGGCAACTTCTTTGGCCTGCTTAACCCGTTCGGCATTCTGGCTGGTCTGGTTAGCCTGTTCATGCTGCTCACCCAGGGCGCAACCTGGTTGATGATGAAGACCGACGGTGAAGTGCTGGCGCGTTCCCGCACTGCCGCCATGATCTGCTCACTGGTGACGCTGGTGCTGTTTGCTGCCGCGGGTTGGTGGGTAAGCGGTATGGAAGGGTATGTCATCGTCAAGGCTGCCGCGACTGACGCAGTATCCAATCCGATGAACAAGGAAGTTGTCTTGCAGGCTGGTGCCTGGATGAACAACTACAGCCTCTATCCGTGGATGGTTGCGGCCCCTGTACTGGGTCTGGCCATGAGCCTGCTGACTGCGCTGTTTGCTCGGATGAACATCGGCTGGCTGGCGTTTACCAGCTCCTCGCTGGCGATTGCCGGGGTCATCCTCACTGCCGGTTTTTCCATGTTCCCGTTCGTGATGCCCTCAAGCCTTGAGCCGTCACTGAGCCTGACCATGTGGGATGCTACTGCCTCCTTCAACACCTTGCAGGTGATGACGGTGGCTGCAGCAGTCTTCGTACCGATTGTGCTGGGTTACACCATCTGGACTTACATCAAGATGTTTGGCCGGGTAACCAACAAGCACATCGAAGATAACCAACAATCTCTCTATTAAGAGGTGCGCTGACAATGTGGTATTTCACCTGGATCCTGGGGCTGTTGCTGGCCTGTGCATTTGGCATCATCAATGCGCTGTGGCTGGAACACACCGAGAACATGGATCGTCAGATCGATGAAAACAAGTGATCGACTCGCCAGGCTGGCTGCTCCACTGGAGCGCCAGCCGTGGCAGGGGTTGATGTTACTCGCGGCGGCCTTGTTGGCCGTCGCTATTTTGCAGGCCCCCAATCTGATAGCCGCCAACACCAGCGAGCATGGCCACTGGCTTGCTCCCTGGCTGATGTGGGCCGTCTGCTGCGGCATCCTGAACGGACTCGGCTTTCATCTGAAAAGCGTGTTCGGGCGGATCCTGTTCAACCCCTGGCTCGCCTGGCCCAGTTTGTTGTATGGACTTTGGCTGACACATTCATATTTCCTCTCATAAAAAACAGGGGGAGGCAGGATTTCCCTGCTTCCCCCTGCTTCTTTCCTATTCAGCGCTGCGCTATGATAGCCCCCCATCTGACTGTCGAATGGATCACAGATTGTTATGGGGGAAGTCCATGAGTTTCCGGTGCGTGTCTATTACGAGGACACCGACGCCGGGGGCATCGTCTACAACGCCAATTATCTCAAGTTTATGGAACGTGCTCGCACCGAGTTCCTTCGTGCAAAAGGGGTCGAACAGGACGTCTTGCTGCAGGAGGGATATGCCTTCGTCGTGAGTCGAACAGAGATCGATTTCCGCTCGGCGGCCCGTTTTAATGAACTTTTGAATGTGTTAACGCAAGTGACTGAAGTGAAACGCGCATCCATGTGTTTTTCACAGCAGATCCTGGCGGCTGATGGGCGACTGGTTACTCAGGCCATGGTACAGATAGCCTGTGTCAGTCATCCGCAAATGAAACCTGTTGCAATACCTGTAAATGTGAAGGGAGTGCTGTAAGTGCACGCTGAAATTTCGTTTATTGGCCTGTTTTGGCAAGCCAGCCTGTTGGTAAAACTGGTCATGATGACCCTGATGAGCATGTCGATTGTCTCCTGGGCGCTTATTATCCAGCGCTCCAAGGCGATCAAGGCTGCCAATATCGCATCTGAGCAGTTTGAAGATCGCTTCTGGTCCGGGGTCGATCTCAATCGCCTCTATCAGGAGTCCTCTTCCCGCCGCGATGACATCGAAGGCATGGAAGATATCTTCTACTCCGGTTTCAAGGAGTATGCCCGCTTGCTGAAGGCCGGCGCTCGTGGTCAGGATGCGGTGATGGACGGTACGTATCGTGCCATGCGTGTCTCTCTCTCCCGTGCGGTGGATGAGCTTGAGTCCAACCTGCCGGTGCTGGCGACCATTGGTTCAATCAGCCCCTACATCGGCTTGTTTGGTACCGTCTGGGGGATCATGAACGCCTTTATCGCCCTGGGCCAAGTACAGCAGGCGACCCTGCAGATGGTAGCACCCGGTATCGCGGAAGCGCTGATCGCCACCGCCATGGGTCTGTTTGCCGCCATCCCGGCCGTTATCTTCTACAACCGCTTCTCCAACAAGGTGGAAAAGCTGGAGAACGCCTACGCCAACTTCATGGACGAGTTCACCACCATTCTGAACCGTCAAATTGCACAGCAGCAGGGTGATCAGTAATGCAAACCTATCAGCGGATCCGGCGCAAGAAGGTGGCCGAGATCAACGTGGTTCCCTATATCGACGTCATGCTGGTGCTGCTTATCATCTTCATGGCGGTAACGCCGGTGATCACCCAGGGGGTCAAGGTTGACCTGCCGCAGGCGGAATCCGAGCAGTTGCCGGAAGATGCCAAGCCGCCCTTCATCGTCAGCGTCAACACCGATGGCGAGTATGTCATCAAGGCGGGCGAAGCCGAGGATGAGCCGGTGCCAAGCGGTACGCCCGAAGCGATGCAGCAGTACATCACCGAGAAAGCCATGGGCTATCTGGCTATCAACCAGAACGCTCCCGTGGTGGTGGCCGGTGACAAGTCGGTGCGCTACGAAGAGGTGATCCTGTTGATGGTGGCCCTCAAGAAAGCCGGTGTTCCTCAGGTTGGCCTGATGACTGATCCGGTGAATTGACGGAGATGGATGTGAAGCGTGGTATTTCCGGTTATCTCATCGCATCGTTTCTGCTGCACCTGATCATCGGCATCATCCTGTTTGTCGGTCTCGACTTCAGCAAGCCGAAGCGGCCCGAGTCGCAGGGACAGATCGTCCAGGCCGTCATGCTCGATGAGAACTTCCTCAACGAACAGGCCAAGCAGATCCAGCAGCAGAAATCTCAGCCCAAGCCTCAGAAGGTAGAGAAAGAGAAGGATAAGGAAGACACGGATCTCGCCAAGCGTGAGCTGGCTCAGAAACAGGAGCAGCTTCGCATCGCCGAGACCAAACGCAAACAGGCCGAAGAGGCTACTCGCAAGGCCGAGGCCGAAAAGCAGAAGAAAGTTGCCGAGCAGAAGCAGGCTGAAGAGAAGGCCCAAAAAGCCGAAGAAGCCCGCAAGCTGGAAGAGCAGAAGACTAAGAAGGCCGAAGCCGAGCGTAAAGCGGCGGAAGCCGAGAGTAAGGCGCTGGCGCTGAAGAAGAAAAAGGAACAAGAGAAGAAAGAGGCCGAAGAGAAGGCCAAAGCGGCAGAAGCCAAGGCCAAGAAAGCGGAAGCTGACAAGAAGGCCAAAGCCGAAGCAGAGAAGAAAGCCAAGGCAGACGCTGAGAAAAAAGCCAAAGCCGAGGCCGAGAAGAAGGCCAAGGAAGAGGCGGAGAAAAAGGCAAAAGCTGACGCAGAGAAGAAAGCCAAGGCAGAGGCCGAAAAGCAGGCCAAGATCGCGGCTGAGCGCAAGCGTAAAGCAGCCGAGCAGGCCAAGCTGCAAAAAGAGATGGAAGAGATGATGCAGCAGCAGCTGTCAGCTGAGGCCAATGCCCGCAGTCAGGCAGCATCGGCAGCAGCCCAAGGCGAAGTCGACAAATATGCGGCTCTCATCAAGGCCACTGTTGAGCGGTATATGATTTTGGATCCCACCATGCGGGGCAAAACATGTACTATCGGCGTACGTCTTGCGAGCAGTGGCTTTGTCATTTCGGTGGATAACGGCCAGGGTGACCCGGCGGTATGTCGTTCCGGTAAGGCGGCCGTATTGAAGGCCAACCAGTTGCCGGTGCCGAAGGATCCTGCGGCATTCGAGATGTTGAAGGAATTTAACCTCAAATTGGAACCGAGTATTTAAGCCATGATCAGAAAAGTGTTTTTTGCTTTGGTTGGTTGTTTGCTGCTGGGCCAGAGTGCCCATGCGGCTCTGGATATCGTCATCACTGGCGGTATTGACAGCGCCCGTCCCGTCGCCGTTGCCCCCTTCAAGTGGGAAGGCAACGGCCAGCTGCCGCAGGATATCGCGGAAGTGGTCTCCAACGACCTGATGCGCAGCGGCAAGTTCAAGCCGCTGGCGCGCAGCCAGATGCCGCAGACCCCGAGCAGCAGCAGCGAAATCAACTTCGCACCCTGGGCTGCCCAGGGGGTCGAGGCTGTGGTGGTAGGCTCCATCGCCGCCGTGGGTGACGGCACCTACAAGATCAACTTCGAGCTGGTCGATGTGCTCAAGGGCCAGCTGGCCAAGGCGCAGGGTGGCGAGAGCAACGGTTACATCCTGGATAGCCGCATGGCGACCATCCCGGGTGCCCAGATGCGTCAGTTCGCCCACCGCATCTCCGACATCGTCTATGAGCGTCTGACTGGCGAGCGTGGTGCCTTCCTGACTCGTCTGGCTTACGTTTCCGTACAGCAGGGGACCCAGTTCCCGTATCAGCTGCGGATCTCCGACTACGACGGTTACAACGAGAAGACCCTGCTGCGTTCCCGCGAGCCGCTGATGTCCCCGGCCTGGTCGCCGGATGGCAGCAAGCTGGCCTACGTGAGCTTCGAGAACCAGAAATCCGAGATTTACGTGCAGGACATCTACACCCAGCAGCGCAGCCTGATCACCAGCTTCCGCGGTATCAACGGTGCGCCGGAGTGGTCTCCGGATGGTCGTCGTCTGGCTATCGTTCTCTCCAAGGACGGGTCACCGAACCTCTATGTTGTTGATGTCGCTAGCAAGCAGTTGACCCGGGTCACCACCAGCCGGGTAATCGACACCGAACCCTCCTGGATGCCGGACGGGCAAAATTTGCTGTTCACCTCTGAACGTGGTGGCAAACCCCAGATTTATAGCGTAAATTTGGCGACTGGCATGACTCGCCGGATGACCTGGGAAGGTGAATCCAACCAGGGCGCATCCATCACACCTGATGGCAAGATCATGGTGATGGTGACCCGGGTTCAAGGGCAATACCGTATTGCCCGTCAGGATATGGACACCAATGCCCAGTTGGTCCTGACTCAGAGTGCACTGGACGAGTCCCCAAGTGTGGCTCCCAATGGCAGCATGATCATTTATGCCACCATCTATCAGGGTCGTAAGAGTCTTGCGTTGGTGTCGACTGATGGTCGCTTCAAGGCTGTGCTTCCGACCAGTAGCGGTGAAATTCGTGCACCAGCTTGGTCGCCCTTCTTGAATTGATAAAAATCCAATTGTTTTTTGTTTTGTTATAAAGGTTTAAGGAAATAGCATGCAACTCAATAAACTGCTCAAGGGTTTGGCCATCGCACTGCCACTGTTCACCCTGGCTGCTTGTAGCTCCTCTTCTGATTCAGGCTCTGCTGGTGCCGAATCAGGTATGACCGACGGCATGGGCGGTGTACAAACCGGTGGCGCCAACGGCATGTTGTCCCCGGAAGAGCAGATGCGTCAGAAGTTCGAAGCGCTGCAGCGCGACAACGTCATCTACTTCCCGTTTGACGGCTACGAAATCCAGGGTCAGTACGCTGATCTGCTGGATGCCCATGCCAGCTACCTGCGCGAGCGTCCGAGCGTGAAAGTACTGATCGAAGGCCACGCCGATGAGCGCGGTACTCCGGAGTACAACATCGCTCTGGGTGAGCGTCGTGCCAAGGCTGTTGCCAAGTATCTGCAAACCCTGGGTGTGCAGGCCGAGCAGCTCTCCATCGTCAGCTATGGCGAAGAGAAGCCGCTGGATCTGTCCCACACCGAGGAAGCCTTTGCCAAAAACCGCCGTGCGGTTCTGGTTTACTAAGGTTCTATACGGATGAATTTTGTGTATAAGCAAGCGGCCATTTCGATGGCCGTTTTATTTGCAGTCTCTGCCCACGCCGCGGCTCCGGTCAGCGATTTGGGGGGGGATTCCGGCGGCGTTGTCCTCAATGGTAACAACGGTGCCATCGTGCCCACCGGTAGCCTCGAAGATCGGGTTGCCCTGCTGGAGCGCACCCTGAACGCCCGTCTGCGACTGCAAGCTGACTTGCAGCAGCAGGTCGACTCCCTGCAAGGGGAGGTCTCCGAGCTGCGTGGTCAGCTGGAGCAGCAGACCTACCAGATGGAGCAGTCGCAAGAGCGCCAGCGTCAGCTCTACCAGGAGCTGGACAAGGTGAGTAGCCAGCAGCAGGCTGCTGCTCCGGCCGCCGCCGCACCAGCTGCCGCCACTGCTGCCAATCCGGCCCCGGCCGTCAACTACTCGACCAATCAGGACGAGAATCAGGCCTACGATGCTGCCGTGAACATGGTGCTCAAAGAGAAGAACTATGACAAAGCCATTCCGGCTTTCCAGGGCTTCATCAAGCAGTACCCCAGTTCAAGCTATGTCCCCAATGCACACTACTGGCTGGGCCAGCTGCTGTTCAACAAGGGTGACCGAGCCGGCGCTGCTGCCCAGTTCTCTACCGTCGCCAACAAGTACAGCAAGTCGCCCAAGCGCGCCGATGCCCTGCTGAAGCTGGGGATGCTGTCACAGCTGGATGGCAAGAAGGCCGAGGCGAAAGCGTTCTACGAGCAGGTGATCAAGGGGTATCCCAACACCTCACCGGCACAGCTGGCGAAGCAGAGCCTGAGCAAGCTGTAACATTGCCGTATGTCACTGTTTTCGTAACGGTACTGTAAAAAGAGCTGCCATTTGTACGCACAGTGAGCAAACGGATTTAAATTACGAATTTTCTGTTGCACCGGAAATTTAAATCCGTAATATAGGCCGCCGTCAGAGCCGAAGCAGTAATGCAGTCGGTACTGGCCGTGGTGAGGGTCGTTAGCTCAGTCGGTAGAGCAGTTGACTTTTAATCAATTGGTCGCTGGTTCGAATCCAGCACGACCCACCATTTTCTCCACCAGGTGGAGACAGAATTCCCAGGTCGTTTAGCTCAGCTGGGAGAGCACCTCCCTTACAAGGAGGGGGTCACTGGTTCGATCCCAGTAACGACCACCAGTTTGTAAAAAATGATTTAGATGGGTCGTTAGCTCAGTCGGTAGAGCAGTTGACTTTTAATCAATTGGTCGCTGGTTCGAATCCAGCACGACCCACCATCATTTCAAGAATCCCAGGTCGTTTAGCTCAGCTGGGAGAGCACCTCCCTTACAAGGAGGGGGTCACTGGTTCGATCCCAGTAACGACCACCAAGTTTGTAAAAATGATC